>JAYVHZ010000603.1:0-12297 GCA_043770645.1 Undibacterium sp.
TATAGAGTAAATCAGAATCTTCGAGTACATGATCGTTAAAATAATCTTCAGCGGGCAATCCTAAAGCACGGGCTTTGATACGCATGTTGATATCTTTTGACACCAAGACAATCGCTCGTCCAGGAAACTCCGCCTCTAAGGCTCGTACTACGCCGAGAATCTGGTTATCCGCTTTTCCTTGTGGCAAACCCTGAGGTAAGCTACCGCCTTGTAATTTAGTCTGAAAAAATAAACGTCCTCTAGCATCTTTGTTGCCTAATTTAGAAAGTGCTACACCTTTCTCTATATCCTCGTTTCCCATTTCACCCACCAAAGCATCGAGTGAGCGAGAAATTTGACGCGCATTTCGTGCGACCTCGGACATACCTTTCTTGTGGTCATCGAGCTCTTCCAATGTAATCATTGGCAAATATACATCGTGCTCTTCAAAACGGAACAACGATGTTGGATCGTGCATTAGCACATTGGTGTCCAATACGAATAACTTAGTGGTACCTTTTTTATCCGCAGCTTTGCTGACGGGAGATTTGGCTGGATTCTCTTTTGACTCGTGGTTTGCTGTTGCTACCTTTGTATTTGATTTCACAATTGATGTCGCTTGCCTTGCCTTATTTAGTACTGACTTGGCGTTGTTTTTTGCTGTTGCAGGTGGTGTTGCGGCAGGTGTTGCTGCAGCATGAACCGATTTTGTTGCGGCAATCGTAGGCTGATTTACTTTTCCTTTATCTGCTTTAGGATAATCTTTTGGTGAAAGCAGGGCCGCTGGTTTAGTCGGCATTTTTGGCAGGGGCATTAGAACCTCTTTGAAAAAATTAGTGAAGTGAAAGGAAAATTGATTGAAAAACGCTGGGTGACAGTACTGGAACAAATACAAAAATAAAAGCCGCTTGGGAAGACGTTGTTGTCTTCCGAAACGGCTTTAATTTGATAAAGATTTGGTTTCAATTAGCTTAGCTTACTCACAAAATCCAACACGGCTTGAGCATGATCAGCGACCTTGACTCCACGCCATTCTTTCACTAATTTGCCAGATTCGTCAATAACAAATGTGCTGCGTTCTATGCCTCGTACTTGTTTACCGTACATGTTCTTCATCTTCATTACATTAAACATTAGACACAGGGTCTCATCTGGATCAGATATGAGTTCAAATGGCAAATCTAATTTATTTTTAAACCCTTCATGCGATCGTAAGCTGTCGCGACTGATGCCAAAAATCACAGCATTCTGCGCTAATAATTGTGCATGAATATCCCGAAATGCAATGCTCTCGGTCGTACAACCAGGAGTGTTATCTTTAGGGTAGAAATAAAGAGTAATTTTTTTACCTGCATAAGCAGCTAATTGGAATTGTGAAGCACCAGTCATGATCGCCGAAAACTCTGGAACTTGACAACCGATCGCGCTCGTCTGTTCGCTGCAAGTAGTACTTAGACTTTCTGACACAAGTATCTCCTGAAAAATAGAGTTTAATGGAGCGCGGATCGCTGCTATTTAGCGTCGAGTGCGAGTAATTCTCCAGAGCGTCCGGGGAGCTCAGCCCATGTCATCGGATAGACCGGCAATTCATGTTCCCGAATATTGGCAAAGTACTGTCCCATCGAGATGCACTGATAGCCTTGTTCACTCCATCCATTGAGCAATTGAATTAATATGGGGGCAAGCTTTTGTCCTTCAAGCTCTGCATGCATAGTAAACACATGATTTTTCGGTTCGGCCGTCAAAGCTAAGACGGTGGCCGCAATATTTGACTCGGTGATGATAGTCCCGTTGATCTCGACCCCAAGTAACTCATCCAAAGTCGGTAATGTGGTGGGTAATTGCACGCATTCATAAATGTGGTCACCGTGACTTAGACGATAGGGGCCCGCAGCTGGATTCGTCAGTGAACCATCCTCTTTCAGCATGGCGCGTGTATCGGAAGAATAGTGCATACCGAATTGATCAAGCTGGGCAAGAGCGTGTGGATTCATTTGCCAACCAGCAGCACCATAGGTTTTTGGAGGTGCGCCAAAAATATCATTAAAGCGTTCATACGCGGCTAGCATTTGCTTTTGTGTCCAACTTTCTCCGCGACGTCGAACATTATCTTGCCAAACCACGTGATCCCAGCAATGAATACCACATTCAAAACCAGCACGCTTAGTCGCGCGCATTTCCTCTACGCACTCCTTACCGATATCGGGTGCTGGTAGAAAAACGCCGTACATCAGAGTTTTAGGACCGTAGTGTTCCAAGACCGAGGTGCGTGAAACTTTTTTGAAAAAGCCGGGGCGAAAAGCACGACGCAAAGCCCATCCCGTGTGATCCTTACCTAAGGAAAACAGAAAGGTTGCATTGGCTTGGTGTTGCTTGAGGATGCGCACCAGATTTGGCACGCCTTCGCGGGTGCCTCGATAGGTGTCCACATCAATCTTTAATACAATAGTGGGCATCAATGGCTTTTTTAAAACGAAATTCGACTACAAAATTCGTCCTGGATGCGTATGTCATGCATCCAGACGACTACCAAAAATTAATCCATCAATGCACGAGCTTGCGTAACTTGAGTGCGGTAGGCATCGAAAATATGGCGCATAGAATCCGCCATGGTTGTGGTCGGTGCCCAGCCTAATTCTTCACAGGTATTGGTGATCTTCGGTACGCGATTTTGTACGTCCTGATAGCCACCGCCGTAATATGCCGCTGAAGTTGTCTCGGTTAATTGCACTTTTTTGGCTGACTCAGCGTATTCTGGATATTCGGCCGCCAAGTCCAACATCATGTGCGCTAGCTCACGAATCGAGTGATTATTGGTCGGATTGCCGATGTTGTAGATCTTGCCGGAAGCAATACCATCTTTATTGGCAATAATTCGTACCAGAGCATCGATTCCATCATCGATATAAGTAAACGCGCGCTTCTGTGCGCCGCCATCGACTAGAGAAATATTCTCACCACGGACAATGTGACCAAAGAATTGTGTGACGACACGTGAGCTGCCTTCTTTTGGTGTATGGATAGAGTCCAAACCAGCGCCGATCCAGTTAAATGGACGGAACAAGGTAAAGTTCAAACCTTCCATGCCATAACCCCAGATCACGCGATCCATCAATTGCTTCGCGCAAGAGTAAATCCAGCGTGGTTTATTGATCGGGCCACAGATCAGTTCTGAGTTTTCAGGATCGAATTCTTCGTCGTGGCACATGCCGTAGACTTCTGACGTCGATGGGAAAACTAAATGCTTGCCGTACTTTGCCGCCGAACGGACGATTGGTAAATTCGCTTCGAAGTCCAGTTCAAAAACGCGCAATGGTTGTTTAACGTAAGTTGACGGTGTTGCGATCGCGACCAAAGGCAAAATCACATCACATTTCTTTACATGATACTCAACCCATTCTTTATTGATTGTGATGTCACCTTCAAAGAAATGCATACGTGGATGATTGAGTAAGTCACCGAGACGTTCGGTTTGCATATCCATGCCGTAGACTTCCCAATCCGTTGTTTCTAAAATGCGTTTGGAAAGGTGATGGCCGATAAAACCATTTACGCCAAGAATAAGGACTTTTTTCATATTGTTTCTCTGAGAAATTAACTAATGGGAATTCGAATTGTGGCAACCGCGAGATCTCGCACTGGCGATGTTGCTCGCCAAAGTGTGGCCTAGATATGACTAAAAAATTTTGCGAAACCACCTTTGTCTAATGTGTGACCTTGATGTTGTAAAGCCAAAATTTCGATCGCATCACCATCACCACAAATTCCAATAGTCATATTATCCACTACAGATATGCCTAGCGGCAAATTTGCTGGTAAGTTAATGATTAAATGATTAACTAAGCGTGCTTTTTGAATAATAAATCGTTCCCCGTTGACTTCGGTAAATGCACCAGGATAGGGCGGAGCAACGGCTCTATGTAAATTGTAAACTTGTTGCGCAGATTGACGCCAATCAATACGGCCATCTTCGGGCTTGCGTCCTCCAAAATAGCTACCGCGACTTAAATCATTGATAATTTTAGGCGGATTGCCGGCAATGATTGCTGGAAGCGCACTCCACAAAGTCTGTTCTGCGGCCACTGTTAGTTTTCCAAACACCTCAAATGCAGTGTCATCTGGCAGGATGGGGACAGCTGTCTGGGCGATGATGGCGCCAGCATCCGGTTTGATTGTCATTTCGTGAAGTGTTGCGCCCGTCTCGGTTTCACCATGCAAAACCGCCCAATTAACGGGCACTCGACCACGATATTTCGGCAACAGAGAACCATGCAAATTGTAAGCCCCTTGATTTGCTAAGCTAAAAATAGCATTTGACAGCATGTTTCGATAATAAAAACTAAAGATGAATTCAGGTTTTATCGCGGAAATTTGCGAGATCAATTCTGGCGTATTCGGATCAATTGGTGTGATGCATCGAATCCCGTGCTCAGCGCACAAGTCGGCAACTGATTCAAACCAAATCGTTTCGTTCGGATTATCTTCGTGACTGACCACCAACGCAATCTTTACTCCCCGAGCCAACAATGTTTTGATGCAACGTACACCGACACTATGGTAAGCAAAGACAACTGCACTAGTTGACTGATTCATCGTGCTGCTCTTCCAAAATAGTTTGCACGACAAAACGTGGACGACCTTGAACTTGCTGATAGATACGGCCTACATACTCACCAAGTAAGCCAATCCCAAACAAGATCACACCCATCATAAAGAAGGCAATCGCGAATAGGGTAAACAAACCTTCTGCTTCAGCACCAAGCAAAAAGCGTCTAATCAGCAATAACACCACCAAGCCGCCAGACAGTCCGGAAAGCACCATTCCCATCATCGAGAACAACTGTAAAGGCATGATGGAAAAACCCGTCATTAAATCGAAATTGAGACGAATCAGGCTATAAAGGGAATATTTTGACTCGCCTGCGGTGCGTTCTTCGTGTTCAACAAGGATTTCTGTCGGCCTGCGGGCAAACGTGTAAGCGAGGGCAGGCACAAAGGTATTAACTTCATTACATTGATTGATCAGCTTGATCACATTTCGACCATACGCTCGCAACATATTGCCCTGATCCGTAATCTTGATGCGGGTAATTCTTTCACGTAGACGATTCATCGCCTTTGATAAATAGGTGCGCCACGCTGCGTCTTGGCGTTTGCGGCGAATCGATCCAACATAGTCGTAGCCTTCGCGCATTTTATCGACTAGTGCACCAATTTCTTCCGGGGGATTTTGTAAATCAGCATCTAATGTGACAACAATATCCCCGCGAGTTGCTTGAAAACCGGCAAGAATAGCCATGTGTTGACCGTAATTGCCATTAAATAAAACAACTCGAGTCACGTCTGGACGTGCGCGATATTGATCAGCCAAAATTTCAGCCGAGCGATCGCGACTACCATCATTAACAAAAACAATTTCGTAAGTAATACCGCGGGAAGCAAGTTGATCTAAGGCTGGGTATAAACGCGCATATAGATTGGCGAGACCAGCTTCTTCATTGTAGACGGGGATGACGACGGAAAGTTCTGGATGCATTGTGATGTGCTTGAATATCAAAGACGAGATTTTACCGCAGACACTACCCGTTCCACATCACTTTCGTTCATGCTTGGGAATAGAGGTAAGGTGACAATTTGTTTGCCTACACGTTCAGCAATAGGAAACATGCCATCAGTGAAACCGCGTTCACGGTACAAAGTGAATAGATGAATCGCGCGATAATGGTAACCAAGTCCGATTCCAAGATTGAGCATTGCCTGCATAAACTCGGCGCGATTTACTTTCTCTGGCAAGACGATATGAAACATATGCCAATTCGAATTGGTAAAGTCGGCGATAGGTAATTCCGCTCCGGTTTGAGATTCAAAATCCGTGCCGAATTGATGGAAATAATGCTGCGCTAATTTCTTTCGTTGGGCGTTGAATTCATCCAATCGCTTTAATTGTCCCAGACCAATCGCTGCGGAAAGATCGGTCATATTGTACTTACCACCCAAAACATCGACATCAATTCCATCTAAACCAGAACGAGAAACACCTTGTAGTCGATATTTTTCCGCCAGTTTGGCTTCTGCTTCGTTGTTAAGCACCAGACATCCGCCTTCTGCGGTCATGATGTTTTTATTCACCTGAAAACTAAACGAGGCAAAATCGCCAAACGAACCTATGCGTTGACCATTCCAAGTGGAACCAATTGCTTGCGCCGCATCTTCGATTACCCGTAAACTATGCTTTTTCGCAATCGCGTAAAGCTGATCCATATCACAAGGTAAACCGCACATATGCACTGGAAGAATAGCTTTGGTGCGAGGCGTAATTGCTGCTTCAACTTTATTAAAATCGATATTATGCGTTTTCGCATCGATATCAACGAAGACCGGTGTGGCACCCACTTCGATAATTACATTCGAGGTTGCTACCCATGAATTCGGCGTCGTGATAACTTCGTCGCCGGCACCAATGCCAGCGATGCGTAAAGCGATCTCCATGGTGCAGGTGCCAGAATTAAAGGTACGTACCGGACGACCTCCAAAATAGGCTGATAATTGCGCCTCCAGCTCTTTCACTTTCGGCCCGCTAGTCAACCATCCCGAGCGCAATACTTCAGTGACTGCACTAATCGTAGCTTCATCAATCGTGGGTTTTGTAAATGGCAGAAATACTGGTGTGACGCTCATAAAATACTTTCAGATAAAAACAAATTCGGACCACAAATCCCATGCATTAGGGAATCGCGATGATGACGCGTTTTGGATCATGTCCGATCACCCGCATTGGCAAGCCTTGTTTTTGGAAGTCATCATAAATTTCCTGACGCACAAAAGCGACTGCATTTTGGCGTTTAGCATGCATGTCTCGCCATTTCAATACAAAGTCGGTTTGCTTGGGTATCCATAACTCAGGCTCTATACCAACGCCGAACTGCATTTCATCCGGATGCTCAACTAAAATTGTCGTACGTTGCAAATAAAACGGTAAAGCTTGCTCGTATCGCCCCACTGAAAAGATCGGTGTGTCTGGTTTCAATTCAGCTTGAATGGCTTTGAGGTGATAGACACCAGCATTGTATTTGCCCCAAGTATCGTGCCCCAAAAACAATGCTTGTCCCGCTAAATAAACAGTGCACGCTAATATGAGGATAGAGGAATCTTTGTTTCGTTTAGCATAGACCAAACCGAATATGCCACCAATCAAGGTGAGACTGGCAGCAACATAGGCCCAAGGAATCATGGCATCATAGAATGGCGCGTCATAGACACTTTTTGACATTCCAGAGATTTTGGGCGTCAAAAACAAAGACACCGCGCCGACGACAGCCATTAATCCAGCATTGAGACGCAGACTTAAGATAGTGATGTGTTCCAGTTGACAGGCAATCAAAATAGCGAGTGCTGGAAATATCGGCAAAATATAGGACGGTAACTTGGAGCCAGAAATACTAAAGAAGAAGAATATAAAGGCTGCCCAAACAAAGAGCATTTTCTTCGTTTGAAATTGGCTGTTTTCTCTACGCAAGCTCGCTACCAGACTTTGTAACATTAGACCTAGCCAAGGGAGGATGCCAATCATCAGTAAAGGAACAAAGTAATACCATGCACCACCACGTTTATGCACCGTGCTGGTAAAGCGTTGAAAATGTTCGTGGATGAAGAAAAAATGCGGATGTTCTGGATTTGCCTGCCACACCAAAATAAACCAAGGCGCCGTGATCGCAAAAAACAGTATTAGGCCTTTGCCCATATGTAATTTCAACCAAAGCCCAAGATCACGAGTCCAGATGGTATAAATGACTAAAACGGCACCCGGTAAGACAAATCCGATCAATCCTTTTGACAAAGTTGCTAAGGCCATCCCCGCCCAGCATAGCAACATGCCATTCCGCTGTTCTCTTACACTGGCGCCATCTCGTTGCGCGAGTAAGAGACCACACAGTGCTAAAGTCATCATGGCAGATAAGCCCATGTCCAGAGAATTGACTTGGCCCATGGCGGCCCAATAAAAACTGGAGCCAAGAATCACAGCGGTACTAATGGCAATGCGTCGACCAAAGATTTTTAATGCGGTATAACTTGCGGCAGCGATACCGATTAAACCACACAAGCCCGTCCACAATCTCGCTTGCCACTCACCTAAGCCAAACAAGCTGAAAGTCAAGGCATTCATCCAATTTTGTAATGGTGGCTTTTCAAAATATTTGATACCGTTTAACCGTAAGGTAATCCAGTTACCCGTGGCGACCATCTCACGTGCCATTTCAGCGTAGCGGCCTTCATCCGTCGGCACTAAAGTTCGGGCGCCCAACATATAAAACCAAACGACCAGAAAGCCGATGAGGACTGCCCATAGCGTCCGCGGTGAATTGTAAGGAGATTGCAAATTGGCGGGATTCATGCCTTCTCCAAAATCAGGGCAAGTGCAACTTTGCGCCCCTCGGTCATTAAAATATTATAGGTACGACAGGCCGCCTGGTTGTCCATGCATTCCACACCTTTGTGCTGTGCGCTTAAAGCGGCAATCAATTTAGGATGAATAAATTTTTGTCTTTTCCCCGTGCCAAGAATGACCACATCGGGTGCAGTCGCTGCGACTTGCTCAAAATGACTTGCGCTAAGGTCTTCGAAATTTTTCACATCCCATTTCGTAGGTGCGGTTTCTGGTAACACAATTAAGCTGTGTTCGTAACGAATTAAATTAAATTCCACACCTTCGTCATCGTAGGCGGTCACGGTTTGGTATTGTTGGGTATTGGTAGCGTGGAGCTTCATGTTAATTCTAAATAATTTTTTAAAAGTGGCGACGATTGCCAGCGCACATAATCGTCGCAAGATCGCAGTAAAGGCACAATTTTAAAGCTGGCGCATTGTAGCTTTTTTTACTTTTATCTCAAAGAAAAGTCAGTGAAGATGACGGTCGGAAAAGTTAGTGAACGCGAGATAAAGCCGTTTTTTATCGGCATCGTTTAACTTCATTATCGTTTACTAAATTAATTGTCCGTTTTTGGCGGCAACAAGAATTCTCTTGGGTTGCTAAAAAAACGTCGATTAATTGCACGCAATAGGCCTAGGCGTTGAGTAAAATCCACGCCACGAGCGCGTAATGCAACCGATAAGGCCAGATAAAAACTGACACCTAAATTGACGATCCCAATACCGAGAAAACCAAGCGCAGTGTTGACTACAAGCTGCCAAGGCAAATTGAAATCTAAAGCGAATAGCGAAAATCCCCACATCGCTGAGGAGAGCGTGGTGTGGCGTACATCTAGCGGTAAGCCTAGCAAAGCACCGAGACCCGCGGCGCCCCCCAATAAGAATCCTAGAAAAAAATTACCAGCCAATACACCCAAATTATTCCTAATGTATTCACTGACACGCTGCCAACGTTCTATGCCAAATAGTTTTTGCGCCCACTTCAATTGAAATAGCCGTTCGGGTATGCGGCTATAACTGCAGAGATTATCGTAATAACCAGCAATTAATCCGGCCATAAATAAACAGACACCGGCGACACCAGCAAAGATCAAAGTACCGGGACTGAACAGATTGATATCGTGCAACAAGTGCTTTGCTTTGTCTGGCGTAATGAAATGTGCGCCACTGATATGTTGCACTATGTAAGCGATCAACAAGGCCACAGGTATCGCCAGGCCGATATTGCCGACGATTGACGCAAGCTGCGTGCGCATTGTGCGTGCAACTAAAGTAACAAGTGGTTCTAAATCGTGTTTGCGTTCGCGTGGATTGCCTTGAATTTCACCAATCGCTGCTGCGATAGCGTTAGCTGTCATTGCAGGTTGTTTGGTAGCGACTGAAAAATGCAATAAATGGATTAGTACAAAACCGAGGCCATAATTAATGCAATTCGCTAAGACTTCCGCAAGTGGTGCTAAGCCACGCATACCGATATTGATTTTGATTGCAGCAACCAGTGCGACAGCGCAGCCACCGCCAGCGGCCGCCTTAAGCATTGCAAAATAGTCGCTGCGGGTCTCAGTAATATAATGTTCGCCGCTGCGCCCAGCATTTTCGGTGACGCGAAGTGCGACTAATTCTGCATTTTGCTTCCAAAACTGACGGATGTTATTTTGACTACATTCTGCAATTGCCAACTCTTGCCACAAGGCGGCAATATGAGTCACGCAGGTTTTTTGCTCATTTTGGGTGTAACACGACACCAAAGCACTCAGACGAACTAAGCGATCTAAATGCTGTTGCAAACGTCGCAGATGAAAAGTAAGGTAAAAGCTCGCGCCTTGTTGCTGCGCTCGCTTGCGAATGCGATCTATGGTGTGACGAGCTTGATCAATTAACACTTCTAGATGTGATGTATCAGCAATACCAGCATGACCGACAAGATCGTTTGCACTGTTTGCACTAATTCTCGCTTCTATCGTTTTGCTTAATTCCAAAGCTTCTTCGCACACGCCTAAGAACGGTGATGCATGATTTTCTAAACTCGGATCTAGTCTTAGCATTTCAGACTCTAAGCCAGCAGCTGCGATTCGATGCGCAACTACGCGCAGTGCTTCTAAGGTATCTGCCAACATAGAGCTGCTGCCAGCATCAGGTGCACCGGAATCAAAATCTAATAGACAAATTAATGCTTGCCAGTCTTCCGGATTGCTTGCTGTCAGCCATTCTGCATCACTTGGTTTAAGTAATTCTCGTAAGGCATCTTTGAGTTGCGTAATGTCGTCGACTTCTGGCAATAATTTATGAGAAATCCGGCGCATGGTTTCAGATAAAACTCCTGTCGCAGGGTAGATTCCAGAGGTTGCAAGCAGTAAAACCGCATGTCGTTGTGTAAATAATTCCAAGAGTGTTTTGCGTAAGCCATCAATTAAGCTTGGTTCTGACTGCAATAAAGCAATCAAGGTGGGCAATTGTGAATTGCCATTGCGAAACTGAGGGCGCAGTGCATCAAACAGAGCGATCAAGCGCGGTAAGGGATTGGCTTCGGATGAATCTGGTGTTTGTAAATCGAGTAGCAGACTTTTTAGCATGGATTTTTCTATGGTTGTGCGCGCGCCGGTGGCAACTTTAGATACGCCAGATCATACCTTGCAACTTTCCTTTGATAAACAAATTGAGTGTTTCTCAAATCTATTGCTTGTAGATTTCCTGCGGGATTTAAACACATTTAATCGATTAAATTGTGCCTAAAACGGAAAAGCCAAGAGTAAAACGGGGTTAGAAAGCAAATCTCCTTAAATAATTTGGCGAAACACATTGATAAAATAGAGCGCTTTGGGCAAAATGGATCATTCGGCAGTGCAGCATTTTTAATTCACTTTTTGAAAGCAGTCTCGTGCGCCCCATCCAAAAATCCCAAAAACTTGCAGACGTTTGTTATGACATCCGCGGCCCCGTCATGGAAAAAGCCAAGCAGATGGAAGACGAAGGTCAAAAAATCATCAAGTTAAATATTGGCAATCTAGCCGTGTTTAACTTTGGTCCACCGGACGAGATCGTCCAGGATATGATTTTGAATATGCAAGGTGCCGCGGGCTACACGGACTCCAAAGGTATGTTTGCACCACGCAAAGCCATCATGCATTACACCCAAGAAAAGAAAATTCGGGGCGTAACAATTGATGATATTTACATTGGTAATGGTGCTTCCGAATTGATCGTGATGGGAATGAATGCCTTATTGAATTCTGGTGATGAGGTGTTGGTGCCAGCACCGGATTATCCATTGTGGACAGCAGCGGTCAGTCTCTCTGGCGGCAAGCCTGTGCATTACATCTGCGATGAAAGCGCTGGCTGGATGCCGGATATCGAAGACATCAAACGTAAAATTACGCCAAATACCAAAGCGATTGTCGTGATTAATCCGAATAATCCTACTGGCGCCTTGTATCCGGTAGAAATTCTGCAAAAGATCGTCGATGTCGCTCGCGAAAATCAATTGATCGTGTTTGCCGACGAGATTTACGATAAAACTTTGTACGACGACGCCGAGCATGTGTCGATTGCATCTCTAGCCGATGATGTGTTGTTCTTGACGCTCAACGGACTTTCCAAGAATTATCGCTCTTGCGGTTATCGCGCAGGCTGGATGGTTATCTCTGGTGAAAAACGACATGCCAAAGATTATATTGAAGGCTTGAACATGTTGGCTTCAATGCGTTTGTGCTCGAACGCCCCCGGCCAATTTGCGATTCAGACTGCTTTGGGGGGCTACCAAAGTATTAAAGATTTAGTTGGTCCTGGTGGCCGACTATTGAAACAGCGCGATCTCGCGCATAAATTATTAACCGCAATTCCTGGAGTAAGCTGCGTGAAGCCAAAAGCGGCACTGTATATGTTTCCCAAACT
>JAYVHZ010000604.1:0-4191 GCA_043770645.1 Undibacterium sp.
GCGTAAGCACCCCGAAGGGGCGAGTCTACGGTCGCCTTTTTTGGATTACCTTTTTTGGCGAAGCAAAAAAGGTAATTGGCTGTCGGGCCACACCCGACCTACAGACTGTTCAGCAACCCAAACCGAAAACCAGCAACCCAAAATCAGCAATCAAAAAAACAACCCCAAAACCTAAATCTCCTCCTGCGTCAACTCCCGAGCAAACACCTGATTCCCCGCCATCAATCCACCATCCACCGGCAACACCACCCCAGTAATCACACGAGCAGCATCAGAAGCTATAAACATCACAGCATCCGCAATATCCTCAGGCGTTGCAAAATCACGCAATGGATACCACTTTTTCAAATCCTCAAACACCTGCGGATTTTTATCCACGCGTGCTTGCCAAGCTTGGGTCTTGACTGTGCCTGGGCAAACCATATTCGCCCGTATCCCAAAGCGACCGAACTCCATCGCCAGTGCCTTGGTATAACTGATTAAACCTGCCTTCGCCACGCTATACGCTGGATGCCCGAACGAGGTCATGCCGTTGACGCTCCCGATGATCACGATATTGCCTTTGCCCGCTGCTTGCATTGTTGGACGCACCGCCTCGACCGTATGGAATGTCCCGTTTAAGTTGAGATCCATGTCTTGCTTCCAGCTTTCTTCCGTCGTGCTTTGCAGAGTTAATGCTTGGGCAGCGCCTGCATTGGCGACTAAGACATGAACATCACCGTGTGCTGCTACAGCAAGACCTAAAGCCTGTTTAAGTTGATTCGCGTTCGTGATGTCGGCTAACACCGCGGTGCATTTATCTGCACCAAGCTGTTCGACTAGCGCATCTAATTGTGCTGCTTCGCGGTCTTGTGCATATACGTGGTCACCCGCGTTCACAAAGGCCTGACAGAGTGCGCGGCCGATGCCGCCGCAGGCGCCAGTGATTAGAATATTGCGTGCCATTTATACCTGCTCCTTGAGCGTATTTGCCAGATGGTCTAGCTGATATTGCGGCAGTAATCCATAGTTGTAAAACGCAAATTCTGTGATGCCCAATGCTTGTATGCCTTTCATCGCTGGCGCTAAATCTGCGCCCTGATTGAGATCCGGCAAACCGGGTCGCAAAATTGCGCGAATTTTTTGTGGGTTGCCAATTTGACGCAAGCTTTCCCATGCATCCGCGATGGCGCGATTAGCACTCGGTTCGTAGAAAGGAATTTCGATATAGTCAGCGACTTCGGATAATGCTTTCAGATCACTGCCTTCGGTCCAGCAAGCCGCTGTTGGACGTTGTACTGTCGGTATCACTGCCAGTTCGCAATTGCTTGGAATCGCTTTGCGAATCGCGCTGACCAATTGCGTGACGCGATCTTGTCGCATGCTAATGTAGGCTAAAAGTTCTGGGTCTGTTAATAATTCCGATTGCGTCCAACTGGCAGCTTGATCTGCTTGTGCGTCGGCTGGAAGTGCGAGGTAATTACTAATGTTATTTTGTACGCGGGTTTGCAAAGCGTCGATGGCAATCCCTTTGTCTTTTGCCGCTGATTTGCAAGAATCGCAGAAACACATGCCCAGCATATTGTCTAACCATGGATTGCTCGCCACCTGGGCAAATTCGTGATGGTAGCCGTGGCCATAAGGTTGCCAGCCTGGGGTTTCTAAGACGATGCTGTGCAATGCATGTTGATGACTTAAATCTGCGCAGAGATTGACCGCGTAGTCAAAGACTGCTGCTTGCATAGGGCAGAGACTATAAACATAAGAATCACCAAATGCATTTTTGACCGTGTATTGTGGAAATTCTGTGCCAAGGCGGGTGTTGTGAAGTAACACGGTCCAGCCGTGTACTTTCAATCTACCATCCTTCAAGAGCGCTGGGAGTACCGCACGTAGGGTTTGATCGCTGTGCGCTTGTGGCTGGATTTCGCTATAGCGTTGAAGATCAGGATCGAAGTAGGTCACACCATCTTCTGGAAAAATCACGCGCGGTGGATTTTTTGCATGAGGACGGATGAATTTGCCAGCATGATAGGCGGTTGCGACTGTCACATCGGTGATGCCCATGTTGAGCATATCATCGATGAATTGGGTGACACCGATGTCGGCGATATCCCAAGCATAAGTATAGAGAGAGCGGTAGGGCATCGTGTAGGCGTCCTTGAGCTGGCGTTGTTGCTAATTCAGTGTGATTACAGCGGCTTGTAGGCAGTCACTTCTATTTCGACTTTGCAATCGACCATCATGGCGGATTGCACACATGAGCGCGCTGGCGGGTTGTCGCCAAAGTATTCGGTATAGATGCGATTAAAAGTCCAAAAGTCGCGCGTGTCATCCAGCCACACAGTGACTTTGACCACATCGCTTAATTCACAACCCGCTAGCGCCAATACTTTTTTGACGTTTTCCATGGTGCGACGGGTTTGTGATTCGATGCCACCAGTTTCAATTTCGCCATTCTCTTTCATTGCCACTTGACCGGAACAAAAGACAAAATCACCAGCGCGAACGGCTGGCGAGAAAGGCAAGCGTTGACCGCCAGCGCCTGATGGGATGTTACCGAAACGGGTGATTTCTTTGGTCATGTTGTACTCGTAAAAATAGTCGTTGTTGCGCAAATTCATTGTCGGGACAGAGCATACTTGCCTCGACTGTATTCGTCATTATTCGTCGTATGGGTAAATTCCCTAATTTACTAAACCTGTTTAGCCTACTTGATCAAGCCACGGGCTGATGCTACCAAAATCGCCCCTTGTCCGGCTAAGTGAGCCTGGGTTTCATCTGAGACGACGGTGATCTTTCCTGAAAAATAATCATCGTTGTTGATCAAGATCGCTAAGGCTTCTTTCATGATCGGTTTGCCGCAGATGACGACTGGTGTACCCGGCATCATTTTGATGGCGGTGCTGTTTTTCAGTGTTAGCAAATCAGCGCCAAGAATTGCGCCGAGTAAGAAATTGGCACGGTCATTGCGCTCGTAAATCGTGAATTGGTCAAGCGTGCGGACATTAAAACAAGTGCGTCCTAAACCGATGGTCTGCGCAGAGTGCGCGCCCGCCAACAGCATTTCCTGATTGATCGAGGTGGCAAATTGAGAATCTAGAGATTTTGCCAAAATCGTATTGTGGGTAATCACATACATCAGTTCACCAGCCAAGGTCGTGACGCAACCGGTGATGCGATTTTTGTCATCGATGCAAACAAACTTAGAATGCGAACCGGGCATGACCATCATGGCGGGACCAGTCATACCGAGTTGATCAATCACGCTCATGACTTCGACTTCTTCGCCGCGCATCATGTCCATGGCTTCGCAATTGTGTAAGCCAATATTCTCGACCACATTGCGTACCCCTGGCACGAACCAGATTGGTTTGGAAAAAACTTCAGGAATAGTGACCGACACCATGCCGCGTGCCAGTTGCTGCAAACCAGCCGGTGCCAATACGTGGGGTAATTCAAACAAACCGACGTTGGAACTAATCATGCCAGACCCAATCACGAGATCGATCTGTTCTGCATCGACTTGCGCATTTGCCAGTGTTTTGTTGATGGTATCGCGTACGCCGTTTTGTAGCTTTTCACGATTGCCGCTGATGGCGGTATCGCGCACGCCAACTTCACAAGCCTCATGTGCCAGCACTTGCTTGTCTTGCCAGAGGGTGACGCGTGTATTGGTGGTGCCAGTGTCAATGGTGATGATATGAGTCATGTCAAATAAGACCTAAATGAAATTGGGGTGTGACGCACGACATGTCTTGTCTTGATAGAGGCAGCGTTGGTGTCATCAGTTTTAATGTATGTCGTGAGTGCAACTTAGTCAGATGTTTAGCAGCTTAACGGTGCAAAGACTAGTGAGCAAGCGAGGAATATTTGAGATGTCGTTAAAAAAATCTAAATGAGAATTAATTTTCTAGCTGATCAGATTTGCAAGCTCCTTGTTTTTGCTCCCAAGTCATTCTCTATACGTGATTTTAATTCACTTATAACAACATCAATATAAGAAAATTCTAGCATTGTTGTCTTTAAAATCACAAAAAGCCTTGGCACTTAGATGCAGCAATTAAATTTCAAGCTTTCATTAAGTTTTATTAAATGAAGTTCTGATATGGTATCGTTTTTCAACGAGGGTACTATGTCTAAACGTCTTCCACCATTAAACGCATTGAAGGTTTTCGAAGTCGCGGCACGACGCTTAAACTTCACGCGAGC
>JAYVHZ010000605.1:0-2920 GCA_043770645.1 Undibacterium sp.
AGTAAACACTCGTGTCGCTGCCGACTTAAACCACCACAAACAAGCGAGCAATAAAGCGACCGCTAACGACCATTGCCACATCGGTACATCAGTGTGCGCCATGCGCAATGGCATCGCTGCGAATGAGGTCAGGGGAAATACACTTAAAACCTGCATCATCGTACCTTCTGCATTATCAATCCCACTATAAGCAAGACCGACTGGCAAAGCAGGTAAAAACATCACGATACTGCGACTAGAATGATTCGGATCATCAATTGTCGCTGCAAAAGCCGCCATAAAGCTGTTCACTAACAACAAGCCCAAAATCACAAACAAAAGCGTACTAAACAGCTGGAATGCCGTCACAGGAAGATTAATCTCTGCTTTACCAGAAATCACCGCTGCGCCTTGAATAAAGGCGAAGAAAAACAGCCCATAGGTCAGCATCGTTTTCAAACAAAACAGCGAAATACCCAAGATTTTTCCCTGTACCCATTGTGTCGGCGTGATCAAAGTTAATAATTGTTCCGTGACACGATTTTGCTTTTCACTGGTAATGCCCGTGAATAAATAGCCAAAGCCAGAAAAAATGCCCATTATTAAAAGAAACAGTACGGCACCACTTAAAATCGCTCGCCCTTTCTCATCCTTATCGTCCTTTTCAGGCTTCAACATCACCGTCTTAATCTCAGGCAACTGCGTGATTTGTTGACGTTGTTGTGCTGTTAAAGGCAGCTGCGCAATTTGGCGCTCTTGCTGCCAGCTTTGCAAATTTGATTTTAACTTGGCTTGCCAACTCGCCTTTTCTTTTAATGTAAGTTTGACCTGACCATCTTCAATTTCGATCACAGCATGCCAAGTCTCACCGACATTGTTTAGCACTTCAGCGCGTGTCGTTGGACTCACCTCGCTAAACTGAAATCCTTCCAGTTTTGGCACGGGGCTAACACCAATAACCGCCACTTGATAGTCTTTATCCAGAAACCCTTTGACATGCGGCCAGACAAAAGAAAAGCCCATACCAACTAACACTAAAGCGAAAGAAATAATTTCTTGCTTCCATTTGAAATAGCGTTTGAATTCAAACACCGCGATATTCCACGTATTCATGCTGCCTCTCCCTCGCTAGTATTCACTGGCATCGTTTGTTGTACATTGTGCGCTTGTACTGCGGTCAGATAAAGATCATGCAGACTAGGCTGAATACGGCCAAAATCATTTAGCTCACCGATTGCCATCACTTGCTGCAACAGTTGATTAACGCTTGCGCCTTCATGCAATTGCACGACGAACTGTGACGCCGTTTTTACTTCAACTGACTTCACTGCCATGCAAGCTCTAAGCGCATCACTAGAGACTTCCTCAGCAAAACTTAATTGATAAAATTTCTCAGGACTTAACTGCGCAATCACTTCTTGCAAACTACCGAGCGCGACTTGCTGCCCCTTATTTAGTAACAACATCGCGTCTGCCAATCGCTCTACTAAAGCCATTTGATGAGCACTCAATAAAATCGTCGTACCACTTTGTTTTAACTCGTTCAAGATGCTCAATACGTGTTCTTGATTGATGGGATCTAAACCAGAAAAGGGTTCATCCAAAATCAATAATTGAGGACGATGAATTAAGCAACTGATCAATTGCACTTTTTGCTGATTGCCTTTGGAAAGCTTGCTCAGATTATCTTTAACCTTGTCCATCAAGTCAAAACGCGGCAGCCAAATCGCTAGCTGTTCGCGGATCTGCTCTTTACTCAATCCACGCAAGGTACCGATGTAAGTTAAATTCTCGGTGACAGTTCTATCGGGATATAAACCTCGATCTTCGGGCAGATAGCCGAAACTGGTTTCCGGGATTTTTGGAATTTGCTGTCCATTCGAAAAGACGCGAATCTCGCCCGCATCTGCCATCGTCAAGCCAACCAACATTCGAATTAAAGAAGACTTGCCTGCGCCATTTGGTCCAAGCAAAGCAAATATTTTCCCTGGTTCGACGGTAAAACTCAGAGAGTGCACCGCTTTCACCGTGCTATACGTCTTTTCTACCTGATTCACCTCTATGCCTATCATTGTTATCCCCTGTTAAAACTTAAATTCAGAAACCATCGCTTGCAATGTGCATAATGTACGAGTTCTTTCGGCCGAGACAAAGCCGCATGCGACCAAAGACGAAAAATATTTCATGAAACACGTTTTTCCTCAAAAAAAAAGGCGGTAGGTGTAAGCACCATCCGCCTCGTGCCTAAACAGCCACAGTTTTAAGAGTTCTTCCGAAAAACACGTTGAAAACCAGTCACACCTAGTAACACGAAAGCGCCGGCAATCACACCAAACACCGCATCGATCAGGCTAGGGAGAACTGCTTGCAACACACCGCCAATCCAAGCAATACTTCCAACGCTTTGCGCAACTTGCGTAGCAAACTCGCCAACTGCATGAAAGCCGTGTGACAAAATACCGCCGCCGACTAAAAACATCGCAGCAGTACCAATGACCGTCAGGGCTTTCATCAACCGTGGCGCAAAAGCCACTAAACCATCGCCTAAACGACGTTGCGCGCTGCGCAACCACGACTGTTCTTGATTACGTTGCAGATAAAATCCCATATCGTCCAGTTTCACGATCAAAGCAACAAGACCGTACACACCCACCGTCATGATCAGACTAACCCCAACCAATACGCCAACACGCGTCGCAAACACAGATTCGGCAGCAGCCCCTAAAGTAATAATGATAATTTCACCACTCAGAACAAAGTCGGTCCGTATCGCCCCTTTAATTTTGTCTTTCTCAAATTTCACCATATCGACTTCTTCATGGCTGATCGCGTCTATCAATTCACGATGATGCGCTTCATCTTCGGCTTCATTATGTAAAAATTTATGGGCTAATTTTTCCACGCCTTCAAAACACAGGTAGGCACCACCTATCATTAATAA
>JAYVHZ010000606.1:0-4991 GCA_043770645.1 Undibacterium sp.
CCAGCGGCAAAAGCAGCAGCTAAACCAGCAGCTAAACCAGCAGCAAAGCCAGCGGCAAAACCAGCAGCAAAGCCAGCAGCAAAGCCAGCAGCAAAGCCAGCAGCAAAAAAAGCGGCGGCTAAGCCAGCCGCAAAAAAGGCCGCAGCGAAACCAGCAGCAAAAAAAGCAGCTAAACCTGCCGCAGCAAAGCCAGCAGCAGTAGCAGCACCGGCGCCTGCTCCAGCGGAAGCAAAAACAGTTGTCAGCCCAACGGCAGCTTGGCCTTTCCCAACGAGTACAAAGCCAGCGTAAAGCCAGCATAAAGTTCTCACTTGGACGCCTGGTTTTATTCAGGCACAATGCCCACTGTGTGTTAATCACCCAGTGGGTTTTTTTTTGAGGTAGTGTCCATGCTCTATGAAATGTTTAACTTTGTTGTAGAAATCGTCGCAGGTATTTTTGCCGGTTTTCTTTTACTACGTTTTTGGATGCAAGCTTTAAGACTGCGTCCGCCGACTTCTTTGGGACAGGCCATTTTTCAAATCACAGACTGGTTAGTGAAGCCGATTCGCCGTGTTGTTCCTGGCTTCGGTGGACTTGATTGGGCTAGTCTAATTGCGGCGTTTTTAGTCGCCTTGGTATCGATTCTCTTAGATTCTCTGTTTAGCGGTCAACTCCATTTTGGCTTTATCATCTTGGCGGCTGTTTTACGCTTGTTGCAATGGGTACTGTATGGCTTGATGGCCTTGCTAGTATTGGAAGCGGTATTGAGCTTCGTAAATCCTTACGCACCGCTGGCGCCGATCATACGCGCGTTAAATGCACCATTACTGGCGCCTATTCGGCGTTTGATACCACCGATCGGCGGTATTGATTTTTCCGTGTTGGTTGCATTAATTGTTTTGCAGTTGTTGAGTCGTGTGCTAATGTCTGCGTTACCGCGTTTGTATTTTTATCTAGCATAGCGCTTACGATTACATCTTTAAATGAAGGAAAAATGATGCGATATCCATTGAGCTGTATTTCACTCCTGTTAGCCTGTTCGACAAATTCAGTGGCGCAAGATGTGGAGCAGCGCAGCACTTTAAACGATCAGCGTGAAGTCGCTGTGACGATCTATAACGAGAATTTAGCTTTGGTTAAAGATCAGCGTAAGCTGAACTTAAAACGAGGTGCGTCGGCATTAGCCTTTCGTGATGTCAGTGCCAGAATGCGACCTGAAACGGCTTTGTTGAGAAGCATATCGGCACCAGGTAGCTTGTCAGTGACAGAGCAAAATTTTGATTTTGATTTATTGACGCCGCAAAAACTTTTAGAGAAATATGTAGGGCAGACAGTGACTGTCGTACGCACTCACCCGACCACGGGTGCAGAAACCAGCGAGCAGGCGCAGGTGTTGGCCGCGAATGAAGGTGTTGTGTTGAAAATTGGCAATCGTATAGAAACCGGCTTGCCCGGTCGGATCGTGTATAACGATGTGCCAGCTACTTTACGTGATCGCCCAACTTTGGTGATGTCCCTAAATAATACGAGTAATGCAGCACAAGACGTGGAGTTGAGTTATCTGACTGGTGGTTTGGCGTGGAAGGCAGACTATGTGGTTGAACTTAATCCGGCTGAAGATAAGTTAGATATGTCAGGGTGGGTGACGTTAACCAATACCAGTGGTGCAAGTTATCGTAACGCGAAATTGCAATTGGTCGCTGGTGATGTAAATCAAGTACAGGATGTGGAGTTAGCCCCGCGTGGCAGAGTGCTTGCGATGGCTCCAGCGCCAGAGATGAAAGCCGCGGATATGCGTGAAGAATCTCTGTTTGAGTATCATTTGTATACACTCAATCGCCCAACCACGATCGCGGAAAATCAAACTAAGCAGGTTGCTTTACTCTCCGCTTCTGCGGTGCCGGCGCGTAAAGAATTTTTATTGCAAGGTAATGACTATTATTACCAATCCGCTTCCGGTGATTTGGGACAAAAGATTAAGATTGGCGTCTTTGTTGAATTCGAGAATAAAGAAAATGCGCAACTCGGTATGCCATTGCCAAAGGGCGTGATTCGCGTTTATAAAAAGGACAGCAATGGCAATGCGCAGTTTATTGGTGAAGACAAAATTGATCACACGCCAAAGAATGAAAAAGTCCGGCTAAAACTCGGCGATGCCTTTGATGTTACCGCAGACAAAAAGCAAACTGACTTTAAAAAGATTGCAGGTACTTCAAAGTACAACTATATCTTTGAAAGTGCTTACGAAATCACTTTGAAAAACGCGAAAAAAGAAGCAGTGACTGTCACGGTGCAAGAGCCGATGCCAGGTGATTGGCAAATTTTGAGCAGTAGCCATCCGCACACTAAGGCTAGCAGTAACGCCGCAGTATGGAAAATCAGTGTTCCTGCCGATGGGAGTACCAAGCTGGTGTATCGCACCCAAGTTCGTTATTGAAAAATAAATTTCTATTCGGCAGTAAAGACCTTCACTTCGGATAGTGGAGGTTTTTTCATCTCATGAAGCACACAAAACATATTGAGACACATTCAGCCTAAATGTGAATGGATTAGGCAATTAACTTTTGTACTTGCAAAAAAATCCCATGCTTCACAAATTAGTTGCGTATGCTGTCGGTTTCTAAGTAATATTTCTCGAAAACATCAAAACTTTGAGTTAGACTAGTACTTCCTTTTTACCAAGAGGTGACACATGTCCGCAGACACTACCAAGTTCCGTTTAATTACGCGCAGTGATTTTGATGGTTTAGTCTGTGCAGTTTTGCTTAAGCATTTGAATTTGATCGATGACATCAAGTTCGTTCATCCAAAAGACATGCAAGATGGGAAGGTTGAAGTGAGTGATAGAGATATCACGACCAATCTTCCATATGTCCCCGGCGTTCATCTCGCTTTCGACCATCATTTCTCTGAAACCCTACGCAACCCTGGTGAGCGCACTAATCATGTGATACATCCAGATGCACCATCTGCTGCCCGTGTTGTTTTTGACCATTATGGCGGATATGCAGCCTTTCCGGCTGATTGGGATGAAATGATGGCTGCGGTCGATAAAGGTGATGCAGCGCAGTTTAATCGCGAAGAAGTGTTGAACCCTGAAAAATGGGATTTACTCAATTTCTTGATGGACGCGCGTACTGGCTTGGGGCGTTTCCGCGAATTTCGGATCTCAAACTACAATTTGATGATGGATTTAATCGACTATTGTCGTAATCATCGTATTGAAGAAATCATGGAATTGCCTGACGTTAAAGAGCGCGTAGAGATTTATCAAGAGCATGCGGCGAAATGCAAAGAGCAAATTCAACGTTGCGCTAGCGTGCACGGCAATCTGATTGTTTTGGACTTACGCAACGAAGAGATTATTTTCGCTGGAAATCGATTTGTGATTTATGCGATGTACCCTGAAATCAATATTTCTATTCACGTTCTGTGGGGCTTAAAGCAGCAAAACACCGTATTTGCGACTGGTAAATCGATTCTAAACCGGACTTCCAAAACGAATATTGGTGCCCTCATGTTGGAGTATGGTGGCGGTGGACATGAGAATGCTGGGACTTGCCAAGTAGATAATGATCAGGCAGAAGTGGTGTTAGCGCAGTTAATTAGTCGGATCAATGCCGACACCTAAACGATTTATGCGATCACCATGCCGCTATCAAGACTGTTCAGAAATGTGCAGTCTTTTTTTTGAGTCATCAGACTTTAATCATCTAGCCGCAAGACTATTGCGCTTTAAGCTACAGGCACTTTGCGGGAATGCTCGTCCTGCTTGCTCAGGATCAAATGCCACTAAGGCTGCTTTGGCTAGCTCCACATCTTTTTTGAATTCATTCAGATGACGCCGTCTTTCTTCCGTATCCGGTTCGGCTTCTGAGAAATTAGTCAGCGCATATTTTTTCGTTTGATGCACTACCGCCTCGCGTCGTGGTATTAATGCACGATCAGGGTCGACATCTTCTTTGAGCAAGTAGCCATCAACATCGCGCAGGCTTAATGGAAAGCTAGTTTGCTGATCGCGGATCAAATTGCCGGCGACACTTAAACGAATTTCACCGCGGCCCTGAGGCAATAGATCGTTGAAATTGAGCAGCGCGAATGCTTGTCCTTTGCCGTCATCGACTCTAGCATTAACAATATAGCGACCAGCCTGGCGTACGTCGATAGGCAGATAAAATACCAAGGAACCGTTTTCTACAACTTCACGGATTTTACCGACCCAGTTCGCTGGTAATTCTGGTGAGTAAATCACATCAAAAAATAAGAATCCGGCTTTGCCATTGACGCTATAGTAAATTTCGGTTCGGATGGTGCCATGAAAGCTCGATAAGCTGCTGTTCGCCGGATGAAAAACGCCACTAGAAATACCATCATTCGCGAGGGTATCGCCATCCCGCCCATTGTCGGCAAAACCCAATGGGACTTGGCTACCCGGTCGTTGATTGCTAAAGTTTATCGCTTGGGAAATCGCCCGTGTCACCAAGAGTGGTAGTGGCTGTTGATTAACATCTCTGGCTTGCAGGGTAAAGCTGACACTCTCATTGGCAGCGAGATATACGCGAGATTGACTGCTACTGATTTGAATTGCGTTATCCGTGCGACCGTTGCCTAAACGCATAGGGTGATCTTCGGTGACCACTCGATTTGGGTAAATTTGGTCAGGGTGTTCGCTGATTGGGCGCGAAGTGAGTGGATATTTACTGGCTTCACGATAACTGCAAAGTGTTTGATCGACCTCCTCTAACTGCGATACGAGCTTTTGGTGCATCTCTTCGCGATTGGCGAGCACTAGGGGTGCTTGGTGTTTGTTGATGTTTGCTTTCGCTACCGGTGTTTGTGAAATTGTCCTGACTTGCTGGCCGTGAGTTGTTGCACCCTCCGCATTTGAAGAGTTTTTCCAAGTAAGGACAGCCACCACGCTGATCGAGATGATCGCAAGTGCGATCAAAGATTTTGTAGTGACTCCCAGTTTGCGCGAAGTAAGCGTGGCGCCAGGCATGATCTTATGA
>JAYVHZ010000607.1:0-2691 GCA_043770645.1 Undibacterium sp.
CACAATATCAAAGGCAAAAGCCGCTGTAACAAGGATTTTTTGGGCAAATTCCAGAGTACAAAACGAACTTTGGTAAAAAATTTAGTTTCTCGTTTTATATTTTGCTTGCCGCAAGCAGACCGAGTATTTACACTATTTTTGATACTTGCGTGACTCGCCTAAGGCCTATTTTTCGCTATCAAGTGAAACTTTGGTTTTCTCTTCTACATCAACCATAAGGAAATACGAAGTATGAACTACATAGACGGATTCATCATCGCAGTTCCAACCGCGAATAAAGACGCTTACAAAGCTTACTCCGAAAAATCATCAGTATTATTTAAAGAATTCGGCGCATTACAGATAGTTGAAAGCTGGGGAGATGATGTGCAACCTGGCAAACTAACTTCCTTTCCACAAGCAGTCATGTGCAAAGAAGACGAGACTGTCGTGTTTTCCTGGATGACTTGGCCATCAAAAGAAGTACGTGATGCTGCTTGGGAAAAAATGATGGCTGATCCACGCTTTGCACCAGAGAATATGCCTATGCCATTTGATGGTAAGCGCTTAATTTATGGCGGCTTCGAAAAGCTAGTGGAATGCTAGAAAGCAAACCCTGGAAACCACGTTGGGTTAGTCTTGGTAATCAGGACTTACCCATTTCCATTGACCGCTTTTAGAATTTTGCAAGGCATTCATAATTTTGCCTAAGATCAAATTGATCCAAGTCATCTTGACACGGCAACAACATCGATTGATACTTCCCAGACAATAAAAATCTGGGGGAGATGATCGTGGCAATTGTGCAGCTTAACGAAGAACAGGTCAAAACTTGGTCCCGCCAACAGAAAGATCAATGGTGGCTAGATCATATTTATCGTGGCGACATGGCGCAATTAAGTTGGCGCTCTGGCGTGACGGGCTTTTTACTAGGCGGCATCCTCTCCGCCACCGCTATGTATATCGGCGCAAAAACCGGCATTTCCATCGGTGTCAATCTGATCTCGGTCATTCTCGCATTTGGCTTATTTAAGGCTTTAGAAAATGCAAAGATCGCCAACAATTTTACGGTTCTTGAAAATAACTGTACACAATCCATAGCGACTTCGGCTGGGTATATGACCATGCCATTGGTTGCCTGCTTACCCGCCTATATGATGATTACCAAAATCATTCCAAATTGGTGGGAGATGCTTGTCTGGATGGTGATTATTGCCATTCTTGGTGTCTTACTCGCGTTTCCGCTCAAGCGTCGTTTCATTAATGAAGAACAACTCCCCTTCCCAGAGGGAAATGCCTGTGGCGTGGTGCTCGACACCTTGTACAACGGTGACGCAGGAAGCGGCATCTTTAAAGCCAAATTATTGGCAAAAGTCTGCCTCTGGACTGCCGCTTTGCAAGTCATCTTAAGCGATGGCTGGATGAAACTAATCCAATTTAAACTACTACGGCTTGATCAGTGGGCGGGATTGACTGAGCCTTGGTATTTAAAAGAACGTTTGGACACCTATTACTATTTGGCAGCAGTGAAGTATGAGTTGTGGATTCCCAAGATTCTTGGGGTTGATTTTCGTACCTTAGGTCTACGTTTCACACTGGATGCCGCGATGCTAGGGGTCGGTGCCCTAATGGGGATACGGGTTGCGACTAGTTGTTTGATTGGCGCCATTCTTAATTTTGCCATTCTCGGCCCAATCATGATTAATCGTGGAGATATCGCACCGCGTATGGGCTTAGACGGCAAACTGGTACCGCTATCACGTGTGGAAATTTTAAATCAATGGTCGCTGTGGTGGGGTATCGTCATCATGGTAGTCGCCGCCTTACTTAGTCTGTTGGTGAAACCGGAAATTTACAAAGGTCTATCGCGCCTAGTCAAACGCGACAAACTGCCAGATCAAGGCAAAGACGTGCTGGCAAATATTGAAGTACCGTTGTGGATTTCTTATATCGGCGTGCCAATCTTTAGTTTCCTCGGCGTGTGGACGACCCATGCGTTTTTTGGTGTACCCTTGATGTTTGCTTTTATCTCATTGGCACTGGTTTACTTATTGACCGTGATCTGTATCAACTCGATGGCCTTGACCTCTTGGATTCCGACCAGCGGCTTGTCCAAGATCACGCAGTTTTCTATGGGTGCTTTAGATCGAAGCAATCCCGCCACGAATCTCATTCCTGCTGGAATGTCAGCCGAAGTGGCATCAAGCGCCGCTAGTTTATTATCGGATATCAAGCCGGGTTATATGCTGGGAGCAAAACCTCGCCATCAAGTCATTGGTCATTTGATAGGCATCTTCGCTGGCACACTCGCTTGTATTCCCGTGTTCTTCTTGTTATTTTTGCCGCCTGATGCCAATGGCGTGCGGGATACTGGCACGATTATTTCAGATCAGTTCGCCTTCCCCGCGGCAGTCCAATGGAAAGGTGTTGCAGACTTAATCGGTCATGGCTTCAATAACCTCTCCCACAGCGCAATTATCTCCATCATCATTGCCGCCGTTGCAGCAATCGTTTTTGAAATCGCGAGCGTCGTTAGCAAAGGAAAATTCCCTATCTCTGCGATTTCTATCGGCCTTGGTGTCGTCTTGCCACCAGAAGCGGTGATAACGAAGTGGATAGGTGCTTTTGTATTCTGGTTGATGAACAAAAAATATAGAAACAGTCCACCGGAAAATCATGGTTATCGTGTTTGGGTTGATGGCATGCAGGCAG
>JAYVHZ010000608.1:0-7208 GCA_043770645.1 Undibacterium sp.
GTTGAGTACAGGCCTTGGAGGTGCGGCGTCACCCGTACAAATTGACCATATGATTAGAGGATATTTTGGTTGGCTTGGGTCATTCGTGGTTGGAAGTGCTGATTTGGCTGTGCGCCCGATGACGGATGATCCAAAAGCAGCAACCCCTGATTATTGGAAAATTGCGACTGGCGGTATGGTCGCCAATACAACTAGCGCATCAAGTCGATATGTGTCACAGATGTATGAGCAGTCAAAAGTGCTTGAGGAAGCATACGGAACATGGCGCATGTTGCAGCGAACAGGGAAGATAGAAGAAGCCCGAGAGTTTGCTAAAGACAATATGGATAAGCTTAAAAAGTATGACCGCATTGTATCTATCAAGCGTGCCGAGTCGAGATTAAACGAGATTATCCGAATAATTGAAAGAAGCAATCTTGACTCAGATGTTAAGCGTCAGAAGATCATTGCGATTCAGGCGCAAAAAGACAGAATTGCAAGGCCTGCGAGCTTATAAATCTTCACCAGGGAAGCCAAAGCCAAAGACGAAAGCAACAATGCGAATTACAAGGCATACGAATATGACCCATATAATCATTTCTTTTTTGGTCATGGCTTCACTTATTTGGTCGTTTTTAGTATTTTTGGAAGTACGTGAAAGGCAACAAAAGCCCCAAAAAAACCACCAAAAATTACCAATCCAGATGTTGGGTCTTTTGTAATGCCAACAAGAATCGCAAGCCAAATTAAGTAGGCAACTATGCAAACAGTTAGGTTATGCGATTCTTTTTCCCGCGCTAGCTTCTCTTCTAGGCGCTGCACTTCCTGTTCTAATTCTTCTTTATTAGGTTCGTATTGAGTCACGGTTAATTCTTCTCATCGGGTGACAATTTTACGCCAATAAACTCTAGGTGCTCAGTTAATAACTGGCGCATCTTTATATTCTCATCCACCAGCCCAAGGATTTGTTGTTGAATGCCTGATAGAGATGTTGGATCAATTGGATCTTCTTTAAAGCTTTTCTCAAGTCGTGCAATTATTTCAGCGTTCATTGATTTGCCTGATGACTCAGATTCAACCAGCAATTTTTCATGGATTGGTCGCGGAAGTCTTAGGGCGGTTTTAATGTAATCGTCTTGCTTAGCCATAAGGATAGTGAAAATAAACTTGCCTTCAAATTAGAAGTACATTATTATTGAAATGTGCCACTAATTTGAAGGCACTTTTAAAAGGAGGTTAATATGTCTATCGAAGCAAAAATACAGTTACGTTTGCCAATTGATATTAAGAATTGGTTATCCGTTCATTCAAAAGAAAATTTTAGGTCAATGAATGGTCAGATGATTGAAATTCTAAGAAACGTCAAATTGAAAGAATCTCAAAATGCTAAGCAATAAAAAAAGCCCCGATCAGAATCTTGGACGACAAGATCAGGGCTTAAATCTTCAACCACCTAAGGAATAAAGATTATGAACAATCATATTACGTCAGCACCAACAGTAAAGCAATATCAACTGGCAAATATTGCGACAGGCGACAATCTAACGATGAACAGTCGAGAAATTGCCGAGTTGTGCAACAAAGACCATAAAAATGTAATTGCTGATGTGCGCAACATGCTTGAGCAGTTGAATTTGAGATCGGCTGAGTTTTCAGCCGATCTCCCAGATAGCTATGGTCGCAAGCAATTGGCATTCATCTTGCCTAAAGACTTAACGCTCACATTAGTTTCAGGCTACAACGTACAAATGCGCAAACGCATCATTGACCGATGGCTTGAATTAGAAGGCAATACTCAAGCGCAAGTTAATCCAGCGCAACTATCTAGACTGCAATTAATTGAAATGGCAATGCAAGCCGAACAAGAAAGGCTTTTGTTAGAGCATAGGGTAGGGGAGCTTCTACCAAAGGCTGATGCGCTCGACCGCTTTGCTACTTTTACCGATGGATCGTTTTGCTTGCGTGATGCAGCTAAAACATTACAGATTCAAGAAAAACGGTTCATTCAAGCTTTGCATGAAAGGAGTTGGATATATCGTCGTCCGATGGGTACGGGTTGGCTTGCATACTCTGAAAAACTGCAATCTGGCCTGATGGAGCATAAAATAACAACGGGTCAAAAAGGCGATGGCTCAGAATGGGCTAGTACACAACCACGCATTACAGCAAAAGGACTGGCAAAGCTTTCTGAAATTCTATCTACAGAAGAGGCAGAATCATGAACACAATTGCTAATTCTAAAGTTGCGCAACCGTGGATGCTTCGTCAAAAATCAGCGCAGTTAGCAGCCATGACGGTGCTTATTGTTGGCGATGATTTTGAAGAGTTGGTTGATGAAGAAAAGGACAATATAAAGTCAATTATGGTTAGCCTAGCGCATGAGGTTAGGATGCTGGTAAAGCAGCTTGAACCTGCATAATAACGTGACCTAGAAGGCGGCAGAAATGCCGCTTTTTTTTCGTCCAATTTCGAGTTCACTCAAGTGGGACTTTCGTTAGTTTTTCTAGTGCATAATAAATCAACGGATTCATCTTTTACTCACCCTCTAACCTTAATCAACTCTATGGAACTCAAATACACCGAGACAGAAGCGCAGCATCTAATTGCGCGTGAAGTCGCAAAGCAGCGTATGGCAGACCTAGAGCGCATGATTACCGAAGGAGAGCGCCGATCTGTTCAGTCGATGGCAGAACTAAAAGTACAAATCGCAAACTTGGCGCTACTCATCAAGGAGCAAAGTGTGGCAATGGAAAAACAAAACGACACGCTTAAAAAAGAAATCGAAAAAGACTTTGCTACTAAATTAGAAGTGAATGATCTATCTAATAAAGTTGAATCAGACTTCGACAAACTGAATACAAAAATTGATTCTATGTGGGGAAAGCTCACAATAATTGTCTCAACAATTAGCGCAGTTGGTTTGGTTATTCAATACTTCTTGGGGTTCCATAAATGAAGAACAGTCGTGATTTAAAAGACCTATTACCTATCGTGGCGGCTAAATGCGCGGCATTTGTGAGCGCATGCAAAGAGCAGGGCATCGACGTGCTGATTACCTCAACACTACGCGACAACGAAAGCCAAGCTGCACTATACGCACAGGGACGGACAACAATAGGGATCAATCCGAGACTATCTAAGCCATTGGGCGATGTTGTGACCAATGCCAACGCAGGGCAATCATTCCACAATTACGGCTGCGCGTTTGACTTCGTGCCGTTAAAGAATGGCAAGGCTATGTGGGATGACACACAGACTTTTACAAAATGTGGCGTTATCGCGGAAGCTGTCGGGCTTGAATGGTCGGGAAGATTTAAGACATTCAAAGAGCTCGCGCACTGTCAATATACGGGCGGCTTGACGTTGCAGGATTTGAAAAACGGGAAACAAGTTAAATGATGCAGCCGATGCACATCATTCTAGGCGTGGCGCTAATGCTGATCGTAGCTAGTTTCTGGCAGGCGCACAAAAAGCCTAGCTTTGAGTTCAACGCCTTCGACTTAATTATGAGCAAGGGCAAAGTCGATAAAATCGCAGTCGCCTTCATGCTGGTTTTAATCCTTTCCTCTTGGGTCATCGTGGATTTGCAAGTAAATGGCAAGCTAACAGAGGGCTATTTTGCAATTTATACGGGTGCATGGATCACGCCATTAGTCGCAAAAGTAGTTTTCAATAAAACGGAACCAGTGAAAACCGATGATTTCTCTAAGACTTAAAGTAATTGGTGGGCTGTCATTATTCACATTGTTTCTATTGGCTGCTCAATGGGTCGGATCACTTCCAGATCATTACCGCGATGAAGGCAGGCAGGAAGTATTAGCAAAGTACCGCGAAGCATCAAGAATCGCTTTGCTTGAACGCAATGCAGAAATTGAGAGGATAAAGAAAGACCATGCAAACACAAATAAAATTATCATCGACGACTATAAAGCGCGTCTTTCGATTCTCAATGATAAGTATCTTGCTGCTAGGGCTGTCGGGTTGCGCGTGCCAAAAATTGCATGTGAGCGACCTCCCACCGATACCGAAACCGCAAGCACCAGCGGAAATCATGAAGCCGAATCAATACGACTTCCTAGCCGAATTGAAAGCGGTCTTTTCGACCTCGCCAGAAAAGCCGACGAAGTGAATATTCAGCTTGGCGCGTGTCAGGCATGGATCAAGCTGAACGGGTTTTAATCTGGCGGCGCAGCGGTGCGCCACGAGATTTAACCACCAGAACCGCCTATGCTGAACTTCATCGTTGGGTCATAATCGCTAATACCACTGCCAGAACTGCCATAGCCACCGCCACCAGAAGGCAATTTAGCCTTGGCTAGTTCTGCTTTAAGTCTCTCGACTTCTTGACGCAATTCTTGAATTTCTTTTTCTAATTCTATGTTCGACATGATGGCTCCTTTTTATCTGTTTATTATCAATGAAATCGTACAAAACTAAGTGCTAAGTGGTTGATTCTATTGATATGCAATAGCATGTTTTAGCACGTTTTTTCGACTGTAAAATACTAGTTAAACTATTGATTTGCTTGGGCAATATTCAACTGTTTGGCTGTATTGTATGGCAAACTACGGGCTCTTGAAGATTTGTCTGCTTTTTGTCCGCTTTTTATCTAATTGGAATCGCTTTTTACGTGAAAAATCTCCCCTTTGAGTGGCTGGTCGGCTTGCGCTATACACGCGCAGGTCGCCGTAGTGGCCGCAACAGTTTTATTTCTTTTATTTCGCTTATTTCTATGTCGGGCATTGCCCTAGGCGTTGCAGCTTTGATTATCGTGCTGTCGGTCATGAATGGGTTTCAGAAAGAGGTCCGAGACAGAATGTTGTCAGTACTTCCGCATATTGAAGTGTTTGATGCCAGCGGAGTGATTCCAGATTGGCAGTCGACAGCTAAACAAGCATCCTTACATCCGGCAGTATTGGGAGCTGCGCCTTATGTCGATGCGCAAAGTATGATCGTCAACGATGGCATGATGCGTGGTGCGGTGTTGCGCGGCATCTTGCCAGAAGAGGAACCAAAAGTTTCTATCGTTGCAAGCAAAGTAAAGGCTGGTAAATTAAGTGATCTGAAAGAAGGCGCTTTCAATATTATTCTCGGCATTGAACTGGCGCGTGCTATGCATGTTGGGATTGGCGACAAAGTGACTTTAGCTGCTCCTGAAGGTCAATTGACGCCGGCAGGGACGATTCCTCGTCTAAAGGGATTTACTGTGGTCGCCGTTTTCGAGGCAGGTCATTATGAATTTGACTCTGGCATGGCCTTTATTCACCTCGCTGATGCTCAGAAATTCTTCCGTCAAGAGGCACCAACTGGCGTGCGTTTGCGTATCAAAGATATGTTGCAAGCCCCACAGGTCGCATTTGAATTAAGTCGCTCTTTAGGCGGTAGTTTGATTGCACGCGATTGGTCGCAACAGAATAGTAATTATTTTGCTGCGGTAAAGACTGAAAAAATCATGATGTTTATTATTCTGGCGCTGATCATTTTGGTTGCCTCGTTCAATTTGATTTCCAGCTTGATTGTTACGGTCTCCGAGAAACAAGCCGACATCGCCATCCTAAGAACCCTCGGAGCGTCACCTCTGTCGATCATGAAAATATTCTTAATTCAAGGTGGTATTGTCGCCTTTATGGGGACTGCGTTAGGTGTCTTGGGAGGCGTAACGGTTGCATTGAACATTGATGTGATTGTTCCATTTATCGAGCGAATTTTAGGAATTCAATTTTTAGCAAAAGAAATTTATGTCATCAGCAGTGTGCCGTCTGATTTGCATTGGGATGATGTTTATAGCATCGGCAGTATCGCTGTTGTTATGGCTTTTTTATCGACGATATATCCTAGCTGGCGTGCCGCCCGCGTAAAACCTGCGGAGGCACTGCGCTATGAGTAAGCAACAAACGGTTTTATCTTGTAAAAATTTGGCGAAAACATTTGGTCAAGGTGAACATTCAGTTAAGGTTTTGCACGGTGTTGACTTTACAATCCATGCTGGCGAGCGCGTTGCGATCGTTGGCGCTTCTGGGTCTGGCAAATCAACCTTACTGCATCTGCTCGGTGGTTTAGATACCCCAAGTAAAGGCATAGTGAATCTGCTTGGCAATGATTTTGCAAATATGAGTGAATCTGCGCGTGGTGATTTACGTAATCAGTCGCTAGGGTTTGTTTATCAGTTTCATCATTTGTTACCGGAGTTCTCTGCTCTAGACAACGTCGCTATGCCCTTACTCATTCGTCGTATGAAGCGCACTGAAGCACAAGAAATCGCTAAAACGATGCTGACGAAAGTCGGTTTAGCACATCGCGTGACTCACGTCCCAGGCGAATTATCCGGAGGTGAACGTCAACGAGTTGCATTGGCACGCGCCTTGGTCACAAATCCAGCTTGTGTACTAGCCGATGAACCAACCGGAAATTTGGATCGGGGTATTGCAGATCAGGTCTTTGCGCTTATGTTAGAGCTGTCTAAAACCTTGGGAACCGCATTTGTGATTGTGACGCATGATGCTGACTTGGCGAAGCGTTGTGATCGCGTTTTGCGACTTACGGAACACGGTTTAATTGAGGGTTAATAAGTTGGGGTAGCAAGTTATACCGCTTTGTAGTGAGTACTGAGATTAAAAAACCGTAGAAGTCTAAGTTGACCTACTTAAAATATTGTCTATATAAGCTAAAATCGAAACAACAGCTCAAAAAATACTGATTGCATGCACAGTAGTTTTGCTTTACATTATGAACTACTGAACGCGCATACAGTATTTGTAATGCGAGGAATTGTGAGTAAATCAGCTTAGACCATATCGACATTCAACAACGGAGATTTCATCAAATGACTAACTTAGAACAAACACTGGATACGCGCTTCACCGTACAATTTTCCCCGAGTACTTTCTTGATGCGTTTTGGGCGTCGTGAAATTTTTGTATGCAATGACTTTAGAAATCGCCACTACCAAGTGAACCCTGTGATCGAATGTTCGACTGGTGTGCAAGCGGGGCATTTAGAGATTTTGTTTTTCCGCAAATGGTTGGTGATTTTGTCTAAGGCCAGATAAAGATAAATGCGATCTGCTTTCATGTAGAAAGTTAAAGTAAAAAAGCAGGCTGATTTTGTCAGGCTGCTTTTTTTATGCACTAATTTTAATGATGGTGTTTAGTAAGTATACTTACCTAGGGCGCCAGTCTTTATCTTACTTAAAATCCTAGATCAGACAGCAAGTCATCGACATTTCCCTG
>JAYVHZ010000609.1:0-10936 GCA_043770645.1 Undibacterium sp.
CTTTCCCATTTTTTGTCCCGCACAATTGGGAAGCCGAAGGCCAGTGGCAGCGTGGTCGCCTTTCTTTGCTTACTTTCTTTGGCGAAGCAAAGAAAGTGAGTGGCTGTCGGGCCACTCCCGACCAACACACGACGATACAACAGAGAAAACAAATCAAAAACCATCGGTTGTACAATCATAATTCGCCAATCAAACTAACGAGAAACGAGAATGAAAAACCTCGCTGAATATCTCTTTGAACATAGAGCTAAAAACCTACCAGCTATAGATCTTGCAGAAATTTTTGATCGTTTAATATGGGTTTTGGATGATAACGATAGACAAATCATGGAAACAATAGAGACTTGGTTACTTGGGAATGATAGCGAGAAGCTTGAAATTGCATTGTTAATGAATGAAATTTTTCCGTTCGAAGACCAACTTCAGATGGAGAATGTACTCAACAGAATCGCTATCGATTTTCCAAAGTTGTCACATCATTGTAGTAAATTAATCGACACTCGAAGAAAGCAACATTCAGCATAGTTGCAATATTCTGATGCTAATCGCACCTACAAACTCACGAAATACTGAACACCAAAAAAGCCCGCAAAATCCAAAGATCTTGCGGGCTTTTTCACAAGCAATCAAAACACAGAAAAGCGTATTACTCCACCGCTTTAACCATATCCTCAATCACCTTCTTAGCATCCCCAAACACCATCATCGTCTTATCCATGTAAAACAATTCATTGTCCAAACCAGCATAACCAGATGCCATAGAACGCTTATTAACGATGATCGTTTTCGCTTTGTAAGCCTCAAGAATCGGCATACCAGCGATAGCTGATTTTGGATCCTTAGCAGCCGGATTCACAACGTCATTCGCGCCGAGAACCAAGACCACATCCGCTTGACCGAATTCGCTATTGATATCTTCCATCTCAAACACTTGGTCATACGGTACTTCCGCTTCCGCCAACAACACATTCATGTGACCTGGCATACGACCTGCCACTGGATGAATCGCGTATTTGACTGTGATGCCTTTGTGCGTGAGTTTTTCCGTCAATTCTTTCAAAGCATGTTGCGCACGCGCTACCGCTAAGCCATAGCCTGGAACGATGATGACCGTTTCGGCATTACCCAACAAGAAAGCGACGTCATCAGGTGAACCCGATTTGACCGTGCGTTGCGCGCCACCCGCTGCTACGGCTTCTGCTGGAGCGCCACCGAAGCCGCCCAAGATCACGTTGAAGAAGGAGCGGTTCATCGCCTTACACATGATGTAAGAAAGAATCGCGCCGGAAGAACCGACCAAGGAACCGGCAATAATCAACATCGAATTATTGAGTGAGAAGCCAATACCTGCAGCTGCCCAACCTGAGTAACTATTCAACATCGAGACCACCACTGGCATATCCGCACCACCGATAGGAATGATGATGAGTACACCCAACACAAATGCGATGACAGTCATCAAGATGAACGGGGTCCATGCTGGAGCCACGCCGCTGTCCAAGCAAAACACCAAACCGAGACCGACCATCGCGATGGCCAAGACCAAGTTCAACATGTGTTGACCAGCAAAACTCACAGGCGCGCCTTGGAACAGACGGAACTTATATTTACCAGACAATTTACCGAAGGCGATTACTGAACCAGAGAAAGTAATCGCACCGACGAAGGTACCGATAAATAACTCGATACGGTTACCAAATGGAATCGCTGCATCACGCGTAGTGATATTAAAAATCCATGGCTCTGCAACCACAGCTACCGCAATACATACCGCCGCTAAACCGATCAATGAGTGCATCGCTGCAACCAGCTCTGGCATCTTGGTCATTTCTACGCGTTTCGCCAAAGTCGCACCGATACCGCCACCAACCACGATACCGAGTATCACTAAGCCATAACCAAGACCAGCACCGCCCGCTTCGTTTTTCAACTTAACGATCAGAGCAACTGTCGTGAAAGCGGCAATCGCCATACCGATCATGCCGAAGGAATTACCCTTACGTGCCGTCGATGGATGGGACAAACCTTTGAGCGCTTGAATAAAACAAACCGATGCAATCAGGTAGAGCATCGTCACGAGATTCATACTCATTATTGTGCCTCCTGAGTTGCAGATTTAGATTCAGCTTTAACTTTAGGCTCTTTTTTCTTAAACATCTCTAGCATCCTTTGCGTGACTAAGAAGCCACCAAAGACATTGACCGCCGCCAGTGCGACTGCCAGCGTGCCCATCACTTGCGCGAGGACACCTTCGGTCAAACCCGCCGCCAACATCGCACCGACGATGATGATGGCAGAGATCGCATTAGTCACCGCCATTAATGGCGTATGCAATGCAGGTGTTACGGTCCAGACCACGTGGTAACCGACATAAATTGCCAGTACAAAAATGATCAGATTAGTGAGTGTATGACTTACTACATCCATGACGTTCTCTCTTTATTTACGTTAAAAGGGACTTCAGTTGTAATGCTGTTCAGGTAAAGTTGGCCACTGTCGCCGTCATCCCTGCGTAGGCTGGGATCCAGTGCCTTTGAGCCTTTACGCCACTGGATTCCCGCCTTCGCGGGAATGACACCTCGATGTATCGAGCTTAGCTGAACCGCATTAAACTTCAGTAATTCTCTTATTCCATCGCATCTGAAAATCTCTGCAAATCAATATTCTTTCAAGCTAGTGATTTTATTCTTTGCATCGACGAACACGACATTCGGCTTGAAGTTTGCTGCGACTTCATCATCCATCGGTGCATAGGTACAAATAATCATCAAATCACCTAACTGTACGCGTCGTGCTGCAGCACCATTCAGAGAGATCTCACCGCTTCCGCGCTTACCTTTAATCGCGTAAGTTGCAAAGCGCTCACCATTATTGATGTTGTAGAGTTCAATCCGTTCATGTTCTTTAATGTCAGCAGCATCGAGCAAATCCTCGTCGATGCCGCATGAACCTTCATAGTTCAAGTCACATTGGGTCACAGAAACGCGATGAATCTTGGCGCGTAACATATTTCTTTGCATAATTTCCTCAAAACTTCTATCTAAAACTTACTTACCACAACTGATGATAAAACCGGATCAAAGCCCTTTTTCGCCGCAGAGGTGCTGAGAGCACGGAGATTTCTCTTTATAAAACTCTGCGTCCTCTGCGCCTCTGCGGTTCAAATGTTTTTCATCGTTTTCAAATTTATTTCTTCAATACTTCGCCACCAGAACACATCATGGTCGCGACGACGATTTCGTCTTCTTTATTGATCGCCAGATTTGCATCTTTGTCGATGATCAATTTTAAGAAATCGAGAATATTGCGTGAATACAAAGCCGACGCATCGGCTGCAACCAGTGTGGCCAGATTCGGTTCGCCGATGATATGGACGCCGTATTTGGTGACGGTTTTATTCAGTTCAGACAAAGGACAATTGCCTCCTTGTTCCACCGCCATATCGACAATCACCGAACCCGGCTTCATTGCTTTCACCGTCTCTTCAGAAATCAAAATCGGTGCTTTTCGGCCAGGTATCAATGCAGTGGTGATAATGATGTCCGCTTGTTTCGCGCGTTCATGTACCAAAGCAGCCTGACGTGCCATCCATGCTGCTGGCATAGATCGCGCATAGCCGCCTACACCTTTGGCAATTTCACGTTCTTCATCTGTTTCATAAGGCACATCGATAAACTTTGCGCCCAAGGATTCAACTTGCTCTTTGACAGGTGGTCGTACGTCAGAGGCTTCAATCACAGCACCCAAACGTTTCGCCGTTGCAATCGCTTGCAAGCCTGCCACGCCCACACCCATGATCAAAACGCGAGCCGCTTTCACCGTACCTGCCGCTGTCATCAACATCGGCATGAATCGCTGGTAAGTATTCGCTGCCAACATTACCGCTTTGTAGCCGGCGATATTTGCTTGCGAAGACAACACGTCCAGAGATTGTGCCCGTGTGATGCGTGGCGCTGCTTCCAAAGAAAAAGCAGTAATGCCGTGCGCTGCCATCGCCGCGATATTCTCTGCATCAAAAGGATTAAGCATGCCGACGATGACTGCGCCCGATTTGATCAAACCACGTTCTTCTGCGGACGGTGCACGCACCTTCAAAATCAAATCTGCCGCAAACGAATCTGCCGCAGTACCGATAGTCGCGCCAGCCGCTTGATAGGCTTCATCGGTAATCGATGAAGCAATACCAGCTCCGGCTTGCACGATGACCTCGTGCTTGGCACTCACATATTTCTTAATTGTTTCTGGGGTTGCCGCTACGCGCGTCTCACCCGACCGTGTTTCGGCGGGAATGCCGATTTTCATAAAGATACTCCTTTTTATTTTTGATACCGTTAGGTTCAATGGCAAAAGTGGTTACTTCAGGTATTTCATGCTACGCAGATATCCTGACTTTTGATAAAAGCCAAGATCAATTACTCGGATTATTTGAAGCGGTTTTACAAACTACTGCGGACAATCATACTAATTTGAACTGCAGGGAGATCATACATTTGATATTCGACAACGATATTACACGAAAAACACACCATGCTGGCACAGGATAAAGGCTCTAAATGACGACTTTGTGAATACCACTACATCGGCATAGCACATCCTGAGTCACACTTAGAATCGCATTTCACATGCCAAACACAGATGGCATAAGGCTTAGCAAGGGAATTCATGCTCCGTGACTGCCCTCTCTACCCTTTCACTTTAAGTTTAAAAACAACAACAAGTTTGAGGGATTTTCTTATATACAGAATCTTTATTAGTAAATTCGAATCCTGATTCGGGTGCAATCACGGGTGAATTATGGGCTGACGAGGTAAAATGACGCCCTGCTTCTTTATTCAACCGCCAATTACCATCAATCACTATGTCCAACACGTGGAAACCATCCGTCACCGTCGCAGCCATCGTTCCGCGTCAGAACGGCGAGCGCTTAGAGTTTTTGATGATAGAAGAGACTACACCCGATGGCATTCGCCTGAATCAAGCGGCTGGGCATCTTGATCCGAATGAGAGTTTAGAACAAGCGGTGATCCGAGAAACGATGGAAGAAACCGCGCATGAATTTGTACCCGAGGCTTTGGTCGGCACCTATATGTCGAAATTTATTTCACCAAATTCTGGCAAAGAAGTGACTTATTTGCGTTTTGCGTTCTGTGGCAAAGTCATCGCGCAGCATGACCGTCCATTGGATCATGGTATTTTGCGAGCACTGTGGATGACCTATGAAGAAATTTTAGCATGTCAGGACATGCATAGAAGTCCTTTGATTTTGCGGTGTTTGCAGGATTACTTAGCAGGGCAAAGAGCGCCGTTGAATTTGATGTATACGCATCCTAGTGTGGTGGGTGCTTAAGTTAGCGCGCATGTAGTCATCTAAGACGCGGAGATGCTGAGGAGCGCCGAGAAAACTCTAATTGACTTGCTTCCTCTCCTTTCGATTTTCTCTGAGTCTCGGCGCCTCGGCGTTGAAGGGTTTTAACATTCAAATACAGTATAAAAATAAGCAGGAATAGTCATGAGTAAAAAACGTGTAGTCATCGGGATGTCCGGTGGTGTAGATTCTTCCGTCTCAGCCTGGCTCTTAAAAGAGCAAGGTTACGAGGTAATCGGCTTGTTTATGAAGAATTGGGAAGATGATGACAATTCTGAATATTGCTCGACTCGCGAAGACTTGATCGATGCCGTTAGTGTCGCGGATGTGGTCGGTGTCGATATCGAAACCGTCAATTTTGCGAGTGAATACAAAGATCGCGTATTTGCTGAATTTCTGCGCGAATATCAAGCTGGTCGCACCCCTAATCCTGATGTGCTGTGCAATGCGGAAATCAAATTCAAAGCATTCTTAGATCACGCAATGAAACTCGGTGCTGACTATATCGCGACAGGTCACTATGCGCGCGTGCGCGAAATGAATGGTCAATTCCAGTTAATGAAAGCACTCGACGCTAGTAAAGATCAGAGCTATTTCTTGCATAGACTAAATCAAGCGCAACTCAGAAATACCTTGTTTCCACTTGGCGAAATCAATAAAACAGAAGTTCGTAAAATCGCCGAAAAAATCAATTTGCCAAATGCTAAAAAGAAAGATTCGACCGGCATTTGCTTTATCGGTGAACGCCCTTTCCGCGAATTCCTAAATCGCTACCTGTCTTACGCGCCGGGCGAAATCCGCACACCTGAAGAAGAGATTATCGGTAAGCATGTGGGTCTGAGTTTTTATACTTTAGGCCAACGCAAAGGCATAGGGATAGGCGGTATCAAGTCACATCAAAATGCGGATGGCAGTAGTGATGCCTGGTATGTGGCACGTAAAGATGTCGAGAATAATCGCGTGTATGCGGTGCAGGGTCACGATCATCCTTGGTTACTCTCGAATGCATTGGAAGCGGCGCAAGTGAGTTGGGTTGCGGGTCACGCGCCAGATTTAGAAAAACTATCGGCAAAAACGCGCTATCGCCAACCCGATATGGCATGTCGTTTTAGCGGAAACAATGAATTGTTCCAATTGCATTTTGATGAAGCACAATGGGCGGTGACGCCAGGCCAGTCTGCGGTTTTGTATGACGGTGATGTTTGTTTGGGTGGTGGAATCATCAATACTGCGTCCCAATAAAGTAATGGCTTGCAGTGTGCATTGTTGATACGAGAGCACTCACTAGCATAAATAAATGTGTCGTTGCTTGCCCCTCCCCTGATTCTCATTTGGCCGCTAGGTTTCCTATCATGAGCCATGACTCTTGGTAGGAAACCTAATGACCCTGATGTTTTTTGGTGATTTGCGGTCTTTTACGTCGCAAACCTCGCTACACTAAGGTCAAGATCAGCGTCTTTTCATGATCGAGCCGAGAACCCCGCGAATAATCTCACGCCCCACTTGCGAACCTATCGTCCGCACCGCTGATTTCACCATCGTCTCTGCTACATTGTCGCGACGACGAATCCCTGATCCACCAAACAAATTTCCAAACATCCCGCCTAACGCACCTGCAATTCCACCCCCTTCAGATTCCTGCGGCGATGGGTTTTGTGCTGTTGGGCGCTGCTGAGAAGGCGAAGTTGATTGAGAATCAGCCGAACGTCCCCAAGCTTCATTGTCATTTGCAGATGGCGATGTCGATGTCGAAGAGCCCGCGGACTCTGTGCTTTGATGCACGCGGCCTTTGATTTTCTCATAAGCAGATTCACGATCGATCGCCTTTTCATACACACCAGCGACGATGGAATTAGCGATGATGGCAGTTCTTTGTTCTGGCGTAATCGCACCGATTTGCGACGCAGGCGGCACGATAAAACCGCGCTGTACAATATTTGGACGACCCTTTTCATCCAAAAAGGAAATCAAAGCTTCGCCGACGCCCAATTCACTAATCACCGCTGCGGTATCGAGTTCAGGATTTGGTCGGAATGTTTCAGCCGCCGCTTGCACCGCTTTTTGATCACGCGGCGTATAAGCGCGCAAGGCGTGCTGTACACGATTACCTAATTGACCCAATACGGTATCGGGAATATCAAGTGGATTCTGCGTCACAAAATACACTCCCACCCCTTTTGAGCGAATCAGTCTCACGACTTGCTCGATTTTTTGCAGTAAGACCTTTGGTGCTTCATCGAATAAGAGATGGGCTTCATCAAAGAAAAATACCATCTTCGGTTGCGCGACATCGCCGACTTCTGGCAGATTTTCATATAATTCAGATAACATCCATAGTAAGAAAGTAGAATACAAGCGAGGCGATTGTAAAAGCTGATCGGCGGCCAAGATGTTGATGAATCCTTTACCGCTTGTATCGGTTTGCATCATATCGTCAAGATTGAGCATCGGTTCGCCGAAGAATTCCTCACCGCCTTGTTCCGCCATCGCCAACAAAGCGCGTTGAATTGCACCAATGCTGGCTGCTGAAATATTGCCGTATTCAGTTTGAAACTCAGAAGCGTTGTCGCCCAAATATTGCAGCATCGCCCGGAGATCTTTGACATCCAATAACAACAACCCATTGTCATCGGCAATTTTAAAGGCGAGTTGCAATACGCCCTCTTGCGTTTCGTTCAAATTCAACATGCGACCGAGCAATAGCGGCCCTAGGTCAGAAATCGTGGCACGAACTGGATGACCTTGTTTGCCGAACACATCCCAAAAAGTCACAGGGCAGGCTTGCCATGCTGGGGCTTCGACACCTAGCATCTGTAAGCGCTGTTGCATCTTTGGCGACAATTGTCCCGGCTGTGACATACCCGACAAATCACCTTTCACGTCGGCCATAAAGACTGGCACACCGATATCCGAAAAAGACTGCGCTAACACTTGCAAGGTCACGGTTTTTCCCGTGCCAGTGGCGCCAGTAATGCAGCCGTGGCGATTCGCCCAATCGGACAACAAATGTAGATCAAAAGTTTGATTTTTCGCTAAGGTTTTGGCGACTAAGAGTGGTTTTGACATGATTTGCCTGGGTTGAGAATGAATAAAAAGAGATAATTGATCAAATCGACTTCGAAAACTTATGTAATCCATGCTACCCGACAAAGTTCAGGGCGGTTTTGCGTAAGTGCTCTATGTTAGAATAGCGGTCTTCATTATAAAACCAATCCTTTGCAAAGTTTCCATCGCGACATGCCTGAATTGTTAGCGAATGATAAAAATTACCGCAAGTCAGTGTAAATAAGTGCAAAGAATTGCAAATTTTAGAAAGAGCAATCATGGCAGGACATAGTAAATGGGCCAACATCAAGCATAAAAAAGCGGCGACTGATGCAAAACGCGGCAAAATCTGGACGCGTTTGATTAAAGAAATCACGGTAGCAGCACGCATGGGCGGCGAAGATGTCGCCTCGAATCCACGTTTGCGCTTAGCCGTCGATAAATCATTCGATGCGAATATGCCAAAAGAAAACGTCACGCGCGCGATACAACGCGGTGCGGGAACTTTGGAAGGCGCCAACTATGAAGAAATTCGTTATGAAGGCTATGGCATCGGCGGCGCGGCGATTATCGTTGACTGCATGACTGATAACCGCGTGCGCACTGTTGCTGAAGTCCGCCATGCATTCAGCAAATTCGGTGGCAACATGGGAAATGAAGGCTCAGTCGCATTCTTGTTTACCCATTGCGGTCAAATGTTTTTTGCACCAGGCACCAATGAAGATGCCTTGATGGAAGCAGCCTTAGAAGCCGGCGCTGATGATGTAGTCACCGATGACGAGGGCGGCATCGAAGTCACTTGCCCACCTCACGACTTATCCGCGATTAAAGACGCTTTAGAAAAAGCGGGATTTAAACCAGAAGTCGCAGAAGTCGTGATGAAGCCGCAAACAGAAACGGTATTTGCGGGTGATGATGCAATCAAGATGCAGAAAATTATTGATGCATTAGAAAATCTCGATGATGTTCAAGAAGTATTTACTAATGCGATCATCGAAGACTAAGATGTTTATAAATCCAACGAATTGGTAGATAGGGGCGCAGCAATTCGTTACCAATGCTCGCAATACCGACGTATTGCTGTGCTTGGTGCCTTGCGCTGCATCCCTACAATTGAATTTCTATCTCATCTTATGGGTATCGTTTTCTAAGAGCTTTAGTGCAATTCGTAGCAAACATCAATTCAACTCAACTATTCAGAGTAAAAAATGAAAATTCTCGTGGTCGGCTCCGGTGGTCGTGAACATGCATTAGCATGGAAATTAGCGCAATCAGAACGTGCGCAAACAATTTTTGTTGCGCCTGGTAATGGCGGTACAGAGCTCGATAGAAATTTAAAGAATATCAATATTACTGATCCGCACGCTTTAGCGGAATTTGCGATTCAAGAACATATTGGTCTGACCGTGGTCGGCCCTGAAGTACCACTCGCTGCGGGTATCGTGAATATCTTCCGTGAAAAAGGCTTGAAGATTTTTGGCCCAACGAAGGAAGCCGCCCAGCTCGAAAGTTCCAAAGATTTCGCCAAAGCTTTCATGCACCGTCACCATATTCCAACCGCGGAGTACCAAACTTTTTCTGACGTTCAAGCAGCACATGCTTACTTGAACCAAAAAGGTGCGCCTATCGTCATCAAGGCCGATGGTTTAGCTGCTGGTAAAGGCGTAGTGGTTGCGATGACGATCGAAGAAGCGCATGCCGCCGTCGATATGATGTTATCTGATAACAAACTCGGCGATGCTGGTGCTCGCGTGGTCATTGAAGAATTTTTAGCGGGTGAAGAAGCCAGTTTCATCGTCATGGTTGACGGTAAAAATATCTTGGCATTAGCAACCAGCCAAGATCACAAACGCTTGCTTGATCAGGATCAGGGTCCGAATACGGGTGGTATGGGCGCCTACTCCCCTGCGGCTATCGTGACACCACAATTACATGCACGCGTGATGCGTGAAATCATCCAGCCTACCGTACAAGGCATGGCAAAAGATGGCATCGTGTTTACCGGCTTTTTGTACGCTGGTCTGATGATCGATGATCAAGGTAATCCTAAGACTTTAGAATTCAATTGCCGTATGGGCGATCCAGAAACGCAACCGATTATGTCGCGTCTCAAAACTGATTTGATCACGGTGATGGAACATGCGGTCAATGGCACACTCGATACAGTCGAACTCGAATGGGATAGACGTACAGCAATGGGTGTCGTGATGGCAGCAGCTGGCTATCCAGACGCGCCAGAAAAAGGCGCGTACATTACAGGTATTCCAGCAGAAACCGCTGATTGCATTACCTTCCATGCTGGCACAGCATTAGCTGGCGGCAAACTGAGCGTCACAGGTGGTCGTGTGCTTTGTGTGGTTGGTCTTGGCGATACGGTCAAAACTGCACAAAAACATGCTTACGACGTGATTGAAAAAATTCAATTTCAAGGTGCGCAATATCGTAAGGATATTGGCTGGCGTGCATTAAATAGGAAGCACTAAATTCGAACAACTTAAACCGCAGAGGCGCAGAGTACGCAGAGAA
>JAYVHZ010000610.1:0-20525 GCA_043770645.1 Undibacterium sp.
CCGCCAGCAACTCGGCTACCAACTCCACTTTCTGTTTCTGGTCTAGCTCGCGTTTAAAGAATTCAAATTGTTTTTTGTACTCCTGCTCAATCGAAGCCTTAAGCCGCGCCTGAATCCAAGACTTTCCCAAGAATGCAAGTACGGAGACTGTAGCGGCAGCAGTTACTATGGAAGACAAAACGGATTCAAGCATCTAGAGCTCCCTTCATGGTGTCCAACGTGATTTAATTTGACAAAATGAAAAGATACCCGACTACGGCAAAAACTGCAATTTGTTTCAATCCTCTTAAAACCCGCATGAATGCTGACTCAAAATAGTTATACTAGGAAAATAAAAGGTATAAACGAATCGACAAAACGTGCATTGTTACAAATGCGATTTCGCGACCTCGATGCCTGATGAAGTTCATACATTAAACCAGTTAAGCGCCCAGCTCTCGCTGCAAACTAAACCCCTCATCCACCCAACCAGTCACGCCGCCTATCATGATTTTCACGGGACGGCCGAGTTTGGCTAAGACCATCGCTGCTTTGCTGGCACCGTTGCAATGTGGTCCCGCGCAATAGGTGACGAATAAGGTATCTGCCGGATACTCAGCGAGTCGGGATGCGATCATTTTTCCACGTAGTAAGTTGATGGCACCGGGTACGTGTCCTTCGCGATATTGCTCGGGACTACGCACATCCACTAAAATAAAACCGGGATCACCTTGCTCGAAGGCATTGTTAACGTCCCAGCAATCGGTTTCAAACTGCAAAGTCGCGGCGAAATGTTCGTATGCACTTTGACTGTCTGCGGCGGGAACTGCAAGAACTGAATTGCTTGGCTGGATACTCATGAATTTCCTTTCGGTGGTTGATGGAATAACGAGATTGTGCACTTGGGCGGAAAAACGGTATAGTGGCGTGAATGCCAATTTGCAGTCGTATTCCGCCATTGTCTAATTTCGCCGAATGTATCTTTAAGGATGTCTATGTCAGCACCACTTGTCGTTGCTCTTGCCTATGATCAGCTTTGTACTTTTGAATTTGCCTGCGCGGTTGAGCTATTTTCTTTAGAGCGTCCCGAATTAGAGGTCGATTGGTATCGCTTCGCGGTATGTGCTGCTGAGCCTGGTAAGTTGCGGGCGGCAGGCGGGATCACGATAGAAGCGCCTTACACCTTGCGCATGTTGGATAAAGCCGATGTGATCATTATTCCTGGTTGGCGTGATGTGGATGAAGTGCCACCGGAGCAATTATTGAAAAAGATCCGGAGCGCGTACGCTCGCGGAGCGCGCTTTTGTACGATTTGTTCTGGTGTCTTTGTGCTAGCGGCGGCGGGTATTCTGGATGGCAAAACCGTGACTACGCATTGGCGTTATGCGGAAAAACTGGCGAAGCGCTATCCGCAATTGCAGGTGCAGGCCGATGCTTTGTATATCGATGCGGGGCAAGTGATTACTTCCGCCGGTTCGGCAGCGGGCTTGGACATGTTGTTGTATCTGGTCAGGAAAGACTATGGTGTGAAAGTGGCGAATCAAGTGGCGCAGCGATTAGTCATACCGCCGCATCGTGAAGGCGGGCAGGCACAGTACATTCCGCGACCGGTCGCACAAGATGAACGTGGGCGTCTGTCAGCTTTACTGGATTGGCTAAGAGCGAATCCCGCGCAGGCGCATAGTTTGGAAACGCTGGCAGCGCGTGCGGCAATGAGTGAGCGGACTTTGCAAAGACAGTTTTTGGAATTGACCGGATATTCTCCCTACGAATGGTTAATTCGCGAGCGGGCGGCGATCGCCAAAGAATTACTAGAATCTTCCGAAGCAAGTATCAACCACATTTTGGAACTAAGTGGCTTTGGCTCAGAAGAAACTTTTCGAAGACAATTTAAGCGGGTAACAGGAACTAGTCCTATGGCTTATCGAAAACAGTTTTTTGGGAAATCAGAGTTGTCGATATAGGTCATAATGGAACTTAGCTGTGTTATTGCTTGCCTGACCTCTCGCCACTAAAGGATCTTTATATGTACACACTTTATATTGCCAACAAAAACTATTCCTCGTGGTCCTTAAGGCCGTGGATCATGATGCGCGAGTTGGAATTGCTGTTTGAAGAAAAGCTGGTGAGCTTTGGTACTGGGAGCAATTGGGACAGTTTCCGTAAGTTTTCGCCTGCGGGTAAAGTGCCATGTTTGCATGATGGTGAATCGGTGGTGTGGGATTCTTTGGCGATTATTGAATATCTGGCTGACCGACATCGTGGTGTCTGGCCTGAAGATGCCAAGGCCAAAATTTGGGCGCGCTGCGCGGCAGCGGAAATGCATTCTGGATTCACGAATTTGCGTAGTAACTGTCCTATGCACGTCGGCTTGCGGATACGTCTTAAAGCCATTAGTCCCGAGTTACAAGCGGAGATGGATAGACTCAATGAGCTGTGGTGTGAAGGCTTAAATCGTTTCGGCGGGCCATTTTTGGCGGGTGAAAAATTTACTGCGGTGGATGCTTTTTTTGCCCCAGTGATTTTCCGTATTCAGACCTATGGTTTAAGTATGAACACGCAAGCGAGCGCCTATGTGAAACGGATGTTGGCAATGCCGACGATGCAACAATGGCAAACTGAGGCATTGAGAGAGAAATGGCGCGAGTCAGGTCATGAAAAAGCTGTGCTTGCTGCTGGTGACGTTTTAGAAGATAAACGCATGCAGCCTTAGTCGCCAGTTCTGGCCTTAGCCCACAAACGACAATGGCGTTCTGCTTGCTTGCAGAACGCCATTTTTGTTGGATGACCGCTCACTCGCCTGCTTTGGCTTTTGACTTTGCGTGAATGATTTTCATCGTCCCGCGGTCGCACGTGCCTAATACTCTCCCTTGCATCTGCGTATCTTTGCTGACCACGGTCATGTTATAGTTTTTGACACCTTTGCCAGCAACTTTCTTTTCTATCTTCGCCTTTAAATCGTCACAAGTCAGGACGCCCGCAGCGGCGGAAAATGACAACAATACCAGGCTGGTCGCTAAGATCATTTGTTTCATTGTGCATGCTCCCGTGGTGAAATCATCGTTCGTTCCAAAGTCGGAAAAAACTTATGAGTAAACCTTATCACTCAGCAATAATTCCGAGAAGAAATATTTCGAGCGAGTGAGCATACTGTTATAACTTCAGCAAAAAGGACTAAGACGGTGCAAACTTGGAATCTTGCCGTGTAGTCATTTGTTGAAAACGAATTACCGCACTAAATCATACTTTGGCATCTTAATATCCTTGCGCAAGATCGCGGCCCATCACAGATTTCGTCGTTATTAAAAATGCTTGAAGATTAATAGCTCAAACCAAGTTAGCTGAAGTGCTCAAACCCGCATTACCAACTGGCGCCAAATTACGCCCAGTTGCTTTCATCCTACTGTAGTCGTGTACTAAGCGAAACGACACTACGGGCGCAGGCAATCACGGCATCCACTTTGCCAACATGTTGAATATCACGATGTAATGTAATCGGAAAATTAGAAGAAAACTCATTGAGCAATATCCTGGCACAACAACAAAGCGGTATCGTTGCCCCCTGTCGTGAATAAAATATGCGGGAACATCGCGTTTAATTCCACACTATCAAGACGAAGAGCCGCTTGGTCGATGCGCCCATTTCACCGCATTGATAAACTGCTGCTTGGCTAATTGACGAGCTGATTTGCTGAGCAATTCCTCGGCAGTGACATAGATGCTATGGATACGTGCTTCTACACCATTTAGAGCTGGTTGTAATTAGCGCAGCCTCTCTACAGTGGAATCCACACACAAAATCCACTACCTTTACCTAATTCAGAGTGGATGCGCAATTGATAACCGCATTGTGTGCAAAGCGTATGCACGATAAACAGGCCGAGGCCATAGCCTTGCGTGCTTTGCTGTGCTTGTGCTCCTTGTTGAAATGCTTGCGTCAAGCTGGCAACGGTATGCGTGGGAATGCCCGGCCCGGTATCCCAAATTTGAATTTCCACCGCATCAGTTCGGCGTCTGACACCGAGTACGATGCGTCCATGCTCGGTGTAGCGAATCGCATTGGCCAATAAGTTACTCAATATGCGGTACAGCAAGACACTGGAGCCAGGCAGTGTTAGCTGACAACGATGTATCGCCAGATTCAAGGCTTTTTGCTGAGCCAAAACTTCGAACTCTTGCGCTAATTGCGAGAACAGGTCAAGCAAATCGATCTGGTCGGCGCCATTAGCATTAGCACTGTTAGCGGATTGTTCCTCACGTGTTTGTACGATCAATTCTTTCAACAGACTTTGTGCATAGTTCAAGGTGTTTTCTACATGTTCAGCGATCGCTTTATTCTCAGGTTTTTGACCTAAGGCGGCCAAGGCAAAACGTAGCGACGCCAGCGGCTGGGCGATGTCATGACTGGCAGCGGCTAGTTGCAATTGTTGCTGTCTGGCCTTATCCAAAGCTTGCAATTTACTTTGTTCTGCGTGCAGCAATTGTTCCGTTTCCGCCAAACGACGTTGGCGTAATTCGGATTGTCGTTCGCCAAACAAACGAATCTGCTGTACCACAGCTGCGGCGAAAAATATGGCTTCTCCCAAATAGCCTATCTTAGGGTAAGTTAGCACCGCGAATTGAGGAAAGGGATTGCCAAAAGTGATGCTAACAAAGAGCAAGCCAACGACGAAGATGACTTGCATCAGTGTGCCAATAAAATAGAAGCGTGCTGCTGGTATTTGCTGACGCAGACTACGATATGCGGTATACGTCGCCAGTGCCGCGTAACAAGCCGACAAGGCGAGGACGACTTCTTCGATATCCCAAAACAATTCCAGAAAAAATATCGGAATGATTATCCACAACGAGGCGATATGCCAAAAATACAAAGACAACAAGCGCTGGCGCATTTGCAAAAATTGAATCGCAAACAAGATGTGCCAAAACACGACATTACACGCGATCAGCATTGGTATTCGCATATTCCAGTCAGGCGAATCAGGCCATAAGAACTGAAAGTTATACCCTTCAATTTGAAGTAAGAAAGCTACATTAATGATCACTAGCGCGGCGTAAAGTCGGTAATTGCGATTCTGCACCGATTGAAAGCCCATCACCAATAAAGGAATTACCACTAACAAAAAACCAATCACAATGCCATTAAGCAGATTGTCTATCGTATCGCGTTGGAGAAAAATTTCGCGTGGAAACAGGCGCATGAATAAGGGCGTCTTGCCATGCGTTCTATAGTGCACCAATACTTCTTGTACATCTTGTTGCGATGACTCTCGGATGCTTAGCGGCACCAATAGCAGACGGTGCGCCAGTAGCCTATCTTTGAAGGTCGATTGCGAATTTAACTGCAACAAATTTTGCAAACCTGCTTGCTGCACACCAAAAACCTGCACGTGATAGGCATCAGGAAGGCCAAGATCGAGTAGATAGTCACCTGCCTTGGCGTGAAATTTCACCGCGACCCACGTGCCTGGTTCGGTCATCCTTGGCGCTTGCGGAAACTGTTGTGCGACTTCGACATCACTCAAAATTCTGGAACAGGATTGCAGAGCAAAGACCGTCGACACATTTTCCAGCTTGCATGCAGATTGCACCTGCGCTTGCGCTGGAGCAAAGTGCGCAAACTGTAAGCTTAGAAACAGTAGCAGGAGAGAGAAATATCGCATTTGAATACGCGGTGAATAGATAGCGGCAGGCGCAAGTTAATTAAAAATAAAACCTTTTGGACGACTCCAAATGCCGCCTGTACCAAGCTCACAATGTCGGCTAACATTCTAGCATTCCGAATCCGCCTAAACTTACACAATAGAGAGTCACTGTGCCTGCAACTACCATTAAAATCTTGCTCGCTGACGATCATGCGATTTTCCGACAGGGCTTAAAGCTTTTGCTACAGACGCAAAGTCATTATCAAATTGTGGCGGAATTGGGCAATTTGGGGCAAGTGCTGCCTTACCTGCAAAGCGAGACGGTCGATCTGTGTATTTTGGATTACCACATGCCTGGCGGAGAATCGAGCGCGGTGCTGGCGTATTGCAAACAACGCTATCCAGAGATGAAAATCATCGCCTTAACAGGGGCGAATTCGGGTGTGATTTTCAAGCAATTACGCGACGCAAAAGCCGATGCGATTTTGCAGAAAGAGGGCTCAGCGAATCAACTGTTAGATTGTATAGAGCAAGTTTTGGCTGGCAAACAAGTCATTCCCGAAGAAGTGCAAACGCAAATCGATGCCTGTGAAACCGATCTTACACCGCGTGAGTTACAAATTTTGGCGCTGATTTATCAAGGCTTAGCGACCATCGAGATCGCCGAACAATTAAGCCTGTCGGCGAAGACGGTTGATAAGCATAGAGAAAATATTATGCGCAAATTGCAGGTGAATAATGTGGTGCAACTGATTCACAAGGTGCAACTGTTAAAACTACTGTAAAGGTGTAATGCAGGTCGGTTAAATCCTCACCTCTTGTCCTGTGATTCCCGCGAAGAGTGTAGTTGTACGGATTAATTTTCTTGACAGTTTTATTTGTCGCTCCCTTCTCCCGCATGCGGGAGAAGGGTTGGGGATGAGGGGGGCAGGTTCGATTAACGATATTTAAGAATCTAAAAAGCGATTTCTTCACCACTTCGCTTTGAGAATTACATTGCAACTTCTGAACTACCCTCACCCTAACCCTCTCCCGCATGCGGGAGAGGGGATATTTATTCCGGACAGCAGTGCGCGAAGGCGGGAATCCAGTGGCGTAAAAGCTGAAAAGACGTTTGCCTACGCAGGGATGACACTGCTACGTTCTGAGCTGAAGGGAACTGCATCCGACGTCAATGCGGCTTGAGCGTTAGAGAAGAAGATTAATAGCCGCTACTCAGACTGAAAAAAATCTGCCTTGGCGCAATCGGAAAGGTATTGAACGTCTCAGCAGCTGCACCGACGACCAAAGTGGAAGTACCGCGACGATTGGCCAGATTGGTGATTTGTATACCCAAATGATTGATGCCACCGTTCCATGCAAAGGGTAAGCGATACCGCATTCCCACATTCATTAAAAAGTAGGCAGGCACACTCAGATCGTTAGTGAAAGTTGCATAGCGTTTACCCACATAGTCGACGGTGAATTGCCCTTCGAATTCTCCCCAATTCGCCTTCAACATGGTTTTATTTAACCAAGCCGGACTGCCGGGTACTTGTTTTCCAGTCGTGCTAACACGATTACCACCATTAAAATAATCGTCCAGATACGTCGAGCGATTATAAGAGAGTGCGTTAAACAAAGAGTAGCGAGACCCGAACTGCAGTGTGGCCGCAATGTCGATACCCTGTGTTTTGACCCCGCCTACATTCGCCAATATGGGATTGCCGTTCACGATAGAGGAGATCACAGGCGTTGGACTGATTTGCAATAAGCGATTACGAAAATTGACTTGATACAAACTCACTTGCGTATCCAAGGCGGTCAAACCTGGAATGGCTGTCGTTTGCGCCGAAAACTGACGGCGGCTACGAATGCCAGTTTCAAAATGAATCGCCGTTTCTGGCTCGGCGGTACGTTTGAATAGATCGAAAGCACTTTGATTGTTCAAACTCCAGGGTGACGCGCCGACTGCTCCATAGGTGATAAATTGACGTAAATTTTTCTGTAAATTCACATAGATCTGATCGCCGGGTGACATATTCCAAAGCACGCCTAGCTGAGGCAAGAACCATTTCTTTGTTGTGATGTTTCCCTCTGGTAGTGCGATTGATCCGCCATTGATGGCACCGACTTTAGGCTGCATAGGAAAACTGCCTTCAGCGAATTGCAAACTCGATTTAAATCCGGCTTGCACAATGAGGTCAGGTTGTAATTGCCATTCATCTTGCGCATGAAATTGCACAACTTGATTGTCGATTTCACTGCCATATTGGGTGATCAGCGGATTTTTCGGTTGTTGATAAGGACTCAGCGGCTGGGCGGCATCAAGCGCATACCAGCGACGATAAGCGCTGGAGCGATTGCGCTCTATCCATAGGCCGGTTTGCCATTGATGCGCCCCAAGCTTTTGCTGCCAGTTCGAGATAAAGCCAAAGCGATTGATGCCGTACTCAGTCGTTCTGACAGCATAGCCAGACCCGCCAAAAGTTTGTTTCAAATCTTGCGTGGGGAAATACACCTTAAACAAGGCTGGTAATCCAGCAACACCGATAGGTCCTGCTACCGCACCCAAACCGTCATCGTGATGTGCATACACTTGATTGACCCATTGAGTATTTGAACCGATTTGATTTTCTAACTTCAAATAAGCCAAATGATCACGACGTTGTGCCACGCCGAAATAGTTTCGGTAGTTAGCACCGTCAGCGCGTGGTGGCTCTCCTTGTGGCGTTAGGTAAGCTTGGGCGAAAGCAAAATCAGGATAGGTCGTGGGGCGGGTGTAGGGAACGAATTGTTCCCGCACATTACGAACGATACTATCTTCGTTCGGCTCCGTCTTGTCTGAAAAATTATAGTAAGCACTCAGTTTGGCATGTGTAAAATGTTTGATCCATTTTGCATTGAATTGCTCACCGCCTTGCACGCCTTCAAAGTCCCAGGCACGAGCGCGGTGTCGGATGGCTGAGAGGTAAAAAGAGTGTGGCTCCGACCCAGTAGACTCGCCACTATCGTAGCGTAGATAAGTACGACTTGCGCCGAAACTGCCTAGCGTTTGTGCCAAGCTCCAATGCTCTGCGATGCGCGGATCGCTGGAAAAACTTTCAATCGTCCCGCCTAGGTTACTAGTCGACGCGGTGGCCAAATCGCCCGCGCCAGAACTTAAGCGGACATTGCGCAGATTTTCACTAATTACCGCTCTTTGCGGCGATAGGCCGTTGTAGTTGCCATATTGTTGATCGCCCAGTGGAATGCCATCTAGGGTATAGCCTAATTGTTGTGCGCTGAAGCCGTGTATGAACAAGGAAAAATTTTGTTCGTTATTTCCCCATGGATCGGCGGATTGAAAGTTAACCCCAGCTAATTGGTGTAATCCTTTTAAAGGATTCATGCCCGGCAATAAACTTTGTAAAGTGGCAGCTGGTAGACTCAGGGAGGAGCGACTTTTTTGTGCCTCAATGACTACGACGTTTGTTTCTTTGCTTTGCCCATTCTGGCTGTTCTGTTTTTTCGATTCACTTGGGGCTTCATCTGGGTCATTGCTGGTCGATGTGGTTTGGCCTGATGTAGCCGCCGACCAAAGCAGCATGAAGCCACACAAAAGTGGCAGTGTAATGGTGACTTTCTTTCGCTTTGCTAACACGGTCGGTTTTGACATCGCTGACTCATTTTAATTTTGGGCGGAACCACAAAGAAGGATTATTTAACGGGGTTGCCTTCGGTAATAAATAATTCTGTATTTCAATGATGTGCCGCTTTTTGAAATTGATTGCCTCAATCGCATTGCCGTTATATTTCCAAAAGATCGCATCGAATGAGCCATCTTTTATCATCTTATTCAGGCCAAGTTCAAGTCGCTTATGTAGAGATTGATTATTTTTTGAAACAAAAAAATAGTAGGGCCAAGGATAATGAATAAGAATATTGTCATCGATTACGATGTCGGGATTTTGTGCGGATTCTTTTTCGAACTCGGTGAATACTTCATTGATGCCGCGTGGCAGTAGGTCGAAGCGTTGATAATTGAGCATGCGAAACAGGTTGCTGTATTTAGCTTCGATCACGTTGATGCCATTGGCTTCATAAAGCTTGACATCGTCCCAACCGACTCCTTGTCCCAGCGTAAATCTTTTTAAGTCGGCAAGCGTACGCACATTCTTGAGCAGGGCTTGTTTATCTTTGTGAACTAACATGACTCGATAGCCCAAAATACCCTTGCGTAAAGGAATGCGGACCGGCAGATAGTTACGTTCTTTTTCTTCGGTCGTCGAACTCCACACCACATTGAGTTCCGTATCATTGGCCAAATTGTTCAAATACCGCAAGCCATTGGTATGTTGCTTAGAAGCGCGTAATGTAAACGGTCCAAACTCTGCAACGGTTTTTTCTAATGCCTGACGCAATATTTCTTTGACATCATTAAAGCGTGGGTCACCTTTGTCTTCATCCGCAGGATGAATCACCAGCGTAGTTTCATGCGCCAAAATGCTGGTCGACAAGCCGCACGCCAATATACATAGCGTAAAAACAGCAAGTAGCTGTTTGGTAAAAAATTGCGAAAAATGAGTCGTCTGCATTGAACTAGTCATAGAACTTCAATTGTGTTGCGCCCTTGACTAAATATCGTGAACTTCCCTAGCATTTTTATTTCAACACTAGTGAAGGTCAGTTCCTTTCAGGCAAGATCAAATGTAGCACATCTACACATCAGAATCGATGACATCGGCACCCAGAGAATGGAAAACAACGCCCTCCATTTACATTAAATTAAATGGTGCATGCACAAATCTTTTATTAAGATCTGTTAAATACGGTCACTTTCAATTAAAAATACTAAAAAATAGCTTTTTGTAAAACGAGGCGTCGAGCGCGTGATTGACCACAATATTTGCACAAAAATGGTGCGACCATCCAAGTTTCGATAGCGTAAAAAAGATCGAGATTATCGTTTGTCGAAAATTCAAATCGTTATTTGAAGCTAATCAAAAGTGCTGCGGATGGTTTGGTTTGCGTCTTGAACAGGGATATACTCGCGCACTTAGTTCATTGAAGGAGATCAAATTGTTCAAAAGACTCGTGATACCAGCGGCGATACTTGCCATCAGCCAATTTGCACTTGCCGACGAAGGGCAGTGGCAACCTTATCAATTGACGCAGCTAAAAGCCGAACTTAAGAAAGTTGGCATTACCATTCCCGCAGAGAAATTAGCGGATTTGTCCAAACACCCGATGAGCGCGATCGTGTCGACCGGCGGATGTTCGGCATCGTTCGTGTCGCCAGAAGGCTTGATCGTCACCAATCATCACTGTGCTTATGATGCGATTCAACGTAATTCAAGCGCTAAGAAAAACTACATCAACGATGGCTTTTTAGCCAAAACCCGCGCAGAAGAATTAGCCGCAGGTCCAAGCGCACGTGTGTACATCACGGATAAAGTGGAAAATGTGACCAAAGAAGTGACGGCTGGTTTGAGCGATAAGATGTCGGGTCGCGAGCGTCGCGAGATGCTACAAAGCAAAATCAAAAAGATCGTTGCTGATTGCGAACAAGATAAAGCTTATCGTTGTTCTGTGCCGAGCTTTCATCGCGGCTTAGAATACTATCGCATTCGCCAAATGATGATACGCGATGTGCGTTTGGTTTACGCACCAGCCGATATGATCGGTAATTATGGCGGTGACATCGATAACTTTGAGTGGCCACGTCACACAGGTGACTTTGCATTCTTACGTGCTTATGTGGGCAAAGATGGCCGTCCGGCAGATCCGTCACCAGAAAATGTGCCGTATAAGTCAAAAGACTTTTTGGTGGTGTCTGCCGAAGGTCTGAAAAATGGTGATCCGATTTTGTTGGCTGGTTATCCTGGCCGCACCAGTCGCTACAAATTACCTTCTGAAATCCGCTTTGCACGTGACACTGATTACCCTGTACGCGCCGCTGAAATGTTAGCCGATATCGCTACCATCGAAGCTGCGACCAAAGGCAATGCCGATGATGAAGTACGTTACGCCAGTGTCGTGAAAGGGATTAATAATCGTCTGAAAAAGACACAAGGTTTGATTGATGGCTTTGCACGTAAAGATATCGCAGCAATCAAAGATACACAGGATGCGGCATTCCGTAATTGGTTAATCAGTGCAAGCAAAAATCCAGCAGAAGCCAAAGCCTTATTGGCGAAACTTGATGCGGTGATTGCCGAAGATATGGCTTTGTCGCAAGAAGAGTTGGCTTATTCAGTCGCAACCAATAGTGATTTGTTGTCTAGCGCACGTGCCTTGTATCGTTTAGCGATTGAAAAAGAAAAGCCAAACCCGCAACGCGAAGGTGGCTATCAAGAACGTGATTTGGCTTTTATCAAAGGCCGCTTGACACGCCTTGAGCAGTCTCTCGTTGCCAAAGTTGATCGCGCACGTTTGACGGCGGGATTAGCGCGTTATGCAAAATTAGCAGTACGCCCAGCAGGATTGGATGCGCTGTTACCATCAGCGGAAGTAGCGGCAAGTTTGTATGAGAAAACGCAATTGACAGAAACAGCCAAGCGTTTGGCGTGGATGGAAAAAGATCGTGCGTCCTTTTCCCAATCAGATGATGCCTTCGTTCAGCTTGCCGTGAAGTTGCATGATGTCGGTATGTCTTTAGAAAATCGCCGCAAAGAAGTCGATGGCAATCTCGATTTCATCATTCCACAATACATGCAGGCAGTGATTGACTGGAAAAAGTCACAAGGCAAGCCAGTTTACCCGGATGCGAATTCCACGTTGCGTGTAACCTTTGGTAATGTTGGTTCTTACTCGCCACGCGATGGTTTGACCAAAGGACCTTTTACTACGGTTGAAGGCATCGTCGAAAAGCACACTGGTAAAGACCCTTTCATCGCTCCAGCAGCTTTGCTGCAAGCAATTAAGGAAAAGCGTTATGGTGTCTTCAAGGATAAAATCCTTGGCACAGTACCGGTCGATTTCTTGTCCAGCGCAGACACGACGGGCGGTAATTCTGGTTCAGCGGTGATGAATAAGCGCGGTGAGTTGATTGGCTTGAATTTTGATTCGACCTACGAATCGATTACCAAAGATTGGTACTTCGATCCAGCGATTACCAAAGCGATTCACGTTGATATTCGCTACATGCTGTGGGTGATGAAAGAAGTTGATCATGCGGATAATGTGTTGAAAGAGATGACGATTAAATATCCGAAGTAATCAAATTCTTGTTGCATAAGAGGTAGCGGTCAGTGACAAACTGATCGCTATTTTTTTATACTTTTTTTTGACTCTTGGTGTTTTTGCTGGTGTTGGAGTTGAAGAGTTCGGTTCAAACGAGGTCAGCGGCTTTGCCTGACTAATCGCCAAAACTGCCGGATGCGTGATTTTACGTTGTACCGAAATCGCGTAGAACTGTTCGGTAATATCGTTCGTCGCACCTACTAGTTCCAAATTGTATTGTCGCATTACCATGTCGGCGATGGCACTCGGTTTTGCAAAGAAGCCGACACCCGCTTCGCCAAACGCGCTCATTAAAGCACTGTCATCAAATTCTCCAGCTATCCGTGGTCGTACGCCTTGTGTCTCGAACCAATGCATCAGGCGCGAGCGCAATGCGGAATCTTCACCTGGCAGCAAAATCGGCGCGCCATCCAGACATGCCGGAAAAGGCTGTGGGAACTGTTCGCGTAAGCCACGAGTCGCAAAGAAACTCAGGCCGCATTCACCAAGTGGATGATTAAATCCACGTACGTTTGCGCTGGGTGGCATCGGCGTATCGGTAATCACAATGTCGAGTTTATGTCTTGCTAGTTCTGCCAATAAATCATCGAGTTTGCCTTCGCGACAATTGATTCTTAATGTCTGCGGCAAACTCAAGGCTGGTGCCAACAATTTATAGGCAACCGCTTTCGCCACGGCGTCCGAAACACCTACCCGCAATTGCACCGTGCGCTCGGTTGGATGATGTCGCAAGACTTGTTCTAGCTCCTGTCCAAGAGAAAATATCTCTTCTGCATAGGTCAATACCAAGCGACCAGCCTCCGTAAGTTCTAGATTGCGTCCCGACTTTTCAAATAAAGCCTCTCCTTGCAGATCTTCAAACAGACTTAGTTGCCCACTGATCGTCTGCGGCGTAATATGCAACTGTTCACTGGCGCGGGCGATGCTACCCGTTTTGGCGACTACCCAAAAGTAATGCAAATGTTTGTAATTTAAACTCGGCATCGTCATGCTCTCTGTAATACATCGTTTTTTTCGATATTTAGTGAAATTATATTCGACTTTTCTTTATGAATCCTAAGACTTACACTTCGCCTACCCAAACTAGGGTAAAAATCCAAAACAGAAATTTCAGGAGAGAACCATGAGCAATCTAGAACCTAGCACTTTGCGCGATGCGCAAACAGTCGATTATGTAGATAGTAGTTCTATCAGTGGACATAAAGTACTGCGCAACACTTACATGTTGCTGTCTATGACTTTATTGTTCTCCGCAATTGCCGCGGGTGTCAGTATCGCCTTCGCATTGCCAAGCATGGGCATTATCGTCACGCTGATTGGCTATTTCGGCTTGTTGTTTTTAACTGCGAAATTACGTAATAGCGCATGGGGTATCGCCTCAGTATTTGCCTTAACTGGTTTCATGGGCTTGACCCTAGGCCCTATCATCAGCCGTTACCTAGGCATGCCAGGCGGCAGCGGCATCGTCATGAACGCGATGGGCTTGACCGCCGTGATTTTTATGGGTTTGTCTGCTTATGTGTTGGTAAGCAAGCGTGATTTCAGTTTCATGGGTGGTTTCCTTGCTGTGGGTGTTTTAGTTGCCTTCGTCGCAGGCCTAGGCGCGATGTTCTTTGAAATCCCAGCTTTGTCGCTCGCGGTATCGGCAGCGTTTGTCTTGTTAATGTCGGGCATGATCTTGTTCGAAACCAGTAACATCATTCGCGGCGGAGAGACTAACTACATCATGGCAACGGTCAGCTTGTATATTACGATTTTCAACTTGTTCACTAGCTTGTTGCAAATCTTAGGCTTTATGGAAAAAGAATAAGCACTAGTCACCTGATTGACCTTTGCTTAAAATAGCCTTGCCGGTGGGGTGCGATTCATCCCACCACTTCCCCTTGATTGAAAGAATCTTATGTTAGAAACAGTTGCACAGCCCTGGATGTGGGCGGCATTTATCGCCTTCGTCCTTAGTATGTTGGCACTCGACATTTTTGCACTTGGTGGTGCGAAGTCGCATAAAGTCAGTGTGAAAGAAGCCGCTTCTTGGTCCATTGTATGGGTGGCCTTGGCGTTGCTGTTTAATGTTGGCTTGTATTTTTACCTGAAAGATAGTGTTGGCGAAGCGATCGCAATGACCAAGTCGATGGAGTTTTTGACTGGTTATGTGATCGAAAAATCCTTGTCAGTCGATAATGTCTTTGTATTTTTGATGATCTTCTCACACTTCGCAGTCCCTGAACAATATCAGCGCAAAGTGTTGCTGTACGGTGTACTCGGTGCGATTGTGATGCGCGTCATCATGATTTTGGCTGGTAGCTGGGTTGTTTCCCAATTCGCTTGGGTACTCTACATCTTCGGTATCTTCTTGTTGATCACAGGCTTGCGCATGATGGTTGCGTCAGAAAAAGAGCCTGATTTAGAGGCGAATCCCGTATTGAAATTCGCTAAGAAAATGCTGCCGTTCACGAAAGAGTATCACCAAGAAAAATTCAGCATTATTCAAGATGGCAAACGCGTCTTTACACCATTGTTCCTCGTTTTGATTTTGATCGAGATCTCTGATTTGGTGTTTGCGGTTGATTCTATTCCAGCGATTTTCGCGGTGACGACAGATCCATTCATCGTGTTTACATCGAACATTTTTGCGATCATGGGTTTGCGTGCCTTGTACTTCTTGCTTGCTGATATGGCTGATCGTTTCCACTTACTGAAATTCGGTCTTGCATTGGTGTTGATGTTCGTTGGCGTCAAGATGCTGATCGTGAAATGGGTGCATGTGCCGACAGCGATTTCTTTGACGGTGATCGGTACTATCTTGGTCAGCTCCATCGTCGCAAGCTTGATCGCGACACGTAAAAAGGCGAGTTAAGTAGCTTAGTTAGTAAGTTATTAGTAAGTGATTTTTTGAACTAGTCAGCTTGATAAATAGATTTGATATTGGCTAGTTCCAACCAGTTCCCTCCTTAAGGCGTATGGCTAATTCGGCATACGCCTATTTTTTTTGCATTTCGCCAGAATTCTTAGATCTTTTTTCTATTTGCTAATAGGCTAGCGTAGGAAGTGAGGCGACAAAGTGCTTAAGTTTGCGCTGTTTCATAGTGAGAGGCTTTGCCGTACCAAATAAACGTACTATTTATGCAATGCCTGCCTGTTTAGGAAGTTCATTCGAAATCACGTATAATTTCAGCTTGTTTTCCTGCGCCGATTTGAGACTCAGATTGCGGGCGCGTAATAAGTGCAGCTAAAGGTAGTAATTTCTTACCAAATCGCACACTCATTACCCGATCCGCTATCTCAGCTTGATCGGGTTTTTGTTTTTTGCGATCGATCAATCCACCACTATGTCCACCGTTCTGAAATCTTCCGCCACCGAAGCGCGTCTGCGCGAGCTACTCCAACAACGCATCCTGATCTTGGATGGCGCGATGGGAACGATGATACAGCGCTATAAACTTGACGAATCTGACTATCGCGGTGAGCGTTTTAAGGATTTCACCGGTCCGGCGGGCGTGCGCGAGCTCTTCGTCAAAGGCAATAATGAATTGCTTTCTTTAACTCAGCCGCACGTGATTCAAGAAATTCACGAGCAATATTTGGCGGCGGGCGCAGATCTGATTGAGACCAATACTTTCGGTGCAACCACGGTAGCGCAAGACGATTACCACATGGCGCATCTGGCGTATGAGATGAATGTCGCTTCTGCCAAAATCGCCCGCGCCGCTTGCGATAAATATTCGACACCGGATAAACCACGTTATGTGGCTGGAGCGCTTGGTCCTACACCTAAGACAGCGTCAATTTCACCAGACGTGAACGATCCAGCCGCACGTAACGTCACTTTTGATCAATTGGTTGCTGCCTATCTTGAACAAACCCGCGGCTTAGTCGAAGGCGGTGCTGATGTTTTGCTAGTCGAAACCATTTTCGATACCCTCAATTGCAAAGCCGCCTTGTTCGCGATCGATCAATATTTCGAAGAAACCGGCAGCACTTTGCCGATCATGATTTCAGGCACGGTGACGGATGCGTCTGGCCGTATTTTGTCCGGTCAAACCGTGCCTGCATTCTGGAATTCTGTGCGCCATGCGAAACCTTTGACCATAGGTTTGAACTGCGCGCTCGGTGCGGCATTGATGCGTCCGTATGCGGAAGAGTTGTCAAAAATTGCCGACACCTTCGTCTGTATTTATCCGAACGCCGGTTTGCCCAATCCAATGAGTGACACGGGCTTTGATGAATTGCCTGCAGATACTTCGGCTCTCTTGAAAGAGTTTGCCGAAGCCGGCTTCATCAATATCGCCGGTGGCTGCTGCGGCACCACGCCAGCACACATCAAGGCGATTGCCGACATTCTCAAAACGCAAACACCACGCGCTATCCCAACCATAGAACCAGCGATGCGCTTGTCAGGTTTGGAACCGTTCACGATTGATGCGCAATCCTTGTTCGTGAATGTCGGTGAACGTACCAACGTCACCGGTTCCAAAGCTTTTGCGCGTTTGATTTTGAATGAGCAATACGATGAAGCCTTAGCCGTCGCTCGCCAGCAAGTAGAAAACGGCGCGCAAGTCATCGACATCAATATGGATGAAGCGATGCTTGATTCGCAGGCAGCGATGACGCGCTTCTTAAACTTGATCGCCTCCGAACCTGATATCGCGCGCGTGCCTATCATGATCGACTCTTCCAAATGGGAGGTGATCGAAGCGGGCTTGAAATGCGTGCAAGGCAAAGCCATCGTCAACTCGATTTCGATGAAAGAAGGCGAAGAACAATTCCTGCATCAGGCCAAACTCTGTAAGCGCTATGGCGCTGCCGTGATCGTCATGGCATTTGATGAAAAAGGTCAGGCTGACACTTACGAACGCAAGATAGAAATCTGCAAACGTGCCTACGATTTGCTAGTGAATGAATGTGCGTTTGATCCTTACGACATTATTTTCGATCCGAATATTTTCGCGGTCGCAACCGGTATCGAAGAACACAATAACTACGCGGTCGATTTCATCGAGGCGACGCGTTGGATACATCAAAATCTGCCAGGCGCAAAAATCAGCGGTGGTGTATCGAATGTGAGCTTCTCTTTCCGAGGCAATGATCCAGCACGTGAAGCAATTCACACCGTCTTCCTGTATCACGCGATTCAAGCGGGCATGACTATGGGTATCGTCAACGCCGGCATGATAGGCGTGTATAGCGAACTCGACGCCGAGTTACGTGAACGCGTTGAAGACGTTGTTCTCAATCGCAGAGAAGACGCGACCGAACGCATGATTGAATTTGCTGCGACATTAAAAGCCGGTGGAAAACGTGAAGAAGCTACGCTGGAATGGCGCAATGACCCAGTAGAAAAACGTCTGGCACACGCGATGGTGCATGGCATTACTAACTGGATCGTGGAAGACACAGAAGAAGCGCGCGTTAATATTTTGAACGCAGGCGGTCGTCCTATCCAAGTCATCGAAGGCCCGCTGATGGCGGGTATGAATATCGTCGGTGATTTGTTCGGTCAAGGCAAAATGTTCTTGCCACAAGTCGTGAAATCCGCACGCGTGATGAAACAAGCGGTCGCGCATCTGGTGCCCTTCATCGAGGAAGAAAAGAAACGTAGTGGCGACAATAAACCAAAAGGTAAAATCGTTATTGCCACAGTCAAAGGCGACGTGCATGACATCGGCAAGAACATTGTCACAGTGGTCTTGCAATGTAATAATTTTGAAGTCGTCAACATGGGCGTGATGGTGCCTTGCTCTGAGATTTTGGCAAAAGCCAAAGCAGAAAATGCGGACATCATTGGTCTGTCTGGTTTGATTACGCCATCATTAGAAGAGATGGCTTACGTCGCTAAAGAGATGCAACGCGACCCGCATTTCCGCATGATGAAGATTCCTTTGTTAATCGGTGGAGCAACCACCAGTCGCGCTCACACCGCAGTCAAGATCGCGCCGAATTACGAAGGCCCAGTGGTCTATGTCGCCGATGCTTCACGCTCTGTCTCCGTCGCGCAATCCTTATTGACGCCAGAAACACGTGATCAATACATTGCCGATCTCGGTACTGATTACGAACGCGTACGCACTTTGCATGCGAATAAAAAAGCGACTCCCATGGTGAGCTTGAAGCAAGCTCGGGCGAACAAAATGAAGGTTGATTTCACGGGCGACAAAGCACCAGTACGCCCTAAGTTTATCGGCCGCCGTATTTTCAAAAACGTCGATTTGGCCACGATTGCGAATTACATTGATTGGGGCCCGTTCTTCCAAACTTGGGATTTGGCCGGCCCATTCCCAGCGATTCTGAAAGACGAAGTAGTCGGTGAAGCTGCCAGCAAAGTGTTTGCTGAAGGTCAAGCGATGCTGAAAAAGATCATCGAGGGTCGTTGGCTCACCGCCAATGGCGTGATCTCTTTATTGCCAGCCAATACCGTCAACGATGATGACATCGAAATCTATACTGACGAATCGCGCAAAGAAGTCGCCTTTACTTATTACGGCACGCGTCAACAAACTGAAAAGGCAATCATTGATGGCGTCCAGCGTCCGAATCAATGTTTGAGTGATTTCATTGCACCGAAAGATAGCGGCATAACAGACTACATCGGTATGTTTGCGGTCACCGCTGGCTTAGGCATAGAAAAGCACGAAAAACGTTTTGAAGAGGCGCACGATGATTACAGCAGCATTATGTTGAAATCGCTAGCTGATCGCTTAGCAGAAGCCTTTGCCGAATATCTGCATGAACGTGTGCGGAAAGATTTGTGGGGTTATGCGTCTGATGAGGTTTTGAGTAATGCTGATCTGATTCAAGAAAGCTATTCAGGCATACGTCCTGCACCTGGTTATCCGGCTTGTCCTGAACACACGGTGAAGACCGCGATGTTTAAACAGATGCAGTGTGAAGAGATTGAGATGTACATTACCGAATCGTGGGCAATGATACCGGGCGCTGCGGTGTCAGGTTTCTATTTTGCGCATCCAGAGTCTAAGTATTTTAGTGTTGGGAAGATTGCTGAGGATCAGGTTGAGGATATGGCTGAGCGGCGTGGGGTTTCGAAGGATGAGGTTGAGCGGTGGTTGGCGCCGAATTTGTGATTTCTTTTAGTGAGCGTTAAACATGAATTTTGTGATTGGATTTTTCATTGTGCTAGGTCTGATAATGATTAGCCTTAATGTGTACGCTATTCGATCACTGTTTTCTAAAGACGCTTATGCGAAAGAGCAAATTCCAGCATTAATTGGAGTAATTATTTTTGTGCCTTTTGTTGGAGCAAGTCTGGTTCTTTACTTGGGTAGGAATAGATATGAAGGTTCTATTTCTAGGCATTCCAGTGTTGATGATGATGCTGAAAACGTGCACTTCACCAATAACTATAATATCGATGGGGATTAAGCTTCCGTAGACAGTAGTCGTAATATTTTCGTAGGGTGGGTTAGCGTCAGCGTAACCCGCCGCTCACCGCATAAATCACGTATATCGCTTGCTCAACTTTTCACCAACAAGTCACTGGATTTTCTTCGTCGGTATTTACCTTCACGCAAGCTCATCGTTCACAGGTCGGGTATGGCCCGACAGCCTTTACCTTTTTTGCGTCGCCAAAAAAGGTAACCCAAAAAAGGCGACCACGCTGCCACTGGCCTTCGGCTTCCCAATTGTGCAAGACAAAAAATGGGAAAGCCTTGAAACTCGCTTCGCTCAGACAACAAGGCTTTC
>JAYVHZ010000611.1:0-12979 GCA_043770645.1 Undibacterium sp.
TCGTATTTTCGACGATAAACAGGGAACGGGTGATGGTGAAATTTATGTTTATCGTAGCCCGCAAAGAACACCCAAGGGTCAGCATCATGTGTTTGTATGTGATGGCAAGCCGCATCGATTAATCAGCGAATGTGAAGCTGTGCCAGGCTTGACTCCGCAGAGTTTGGGGATCATTGTGGCTAAATAAAAAACCGATGTGGATCGATTTGATTATCACATCGGTTCTGGTTTTACGCTTGATTTGTGCTTATTTTTTCAAACATTTTTCCAAAAATTGATCTTGCTCCCACAGTAGATGCAAGATGTTTTCACGTGCTGCATAACCATGGCTTTCTTTCGGTAAAATCACCATACGAGCAGGAGCACCTAAGCCTTTTAAGGCTTGGAAGTAGCGCTCAGTTTGCAGCGTGAAGGTACCTGGATTATTGTCAGCCTCACCGTGAACTAACAAGATCGGGGTCTTCATTTTGTCAGCATTCATGAATGGCGACATTTTGGTGTAGACCTCAGGTGTTTCCCAATAATTGCGTTGTTCACTTTGGAAACCAAAAGGTGTCAAGGTACGGTTGTAAGCGCCGCTGCGTGCGATACCGCAAGCAAATAATTTAGAGTAGGTCAATAAATTGGCCGTCATAAATGCGCCGTAGGAATGACCTCCAACCGCGACTTTTTTTCTGTCGATATAACCAAGCGCATCGACTGCATCAATGGCGGCTTCTGCATTGTCGACTAGTTGCGGTACAAAGTTATCATTCGGTTCAGTTTTGCCTTCGCCGATGATAGGGAAGGCGGCATCATCTAAGACAGCATAACCACGAGTTGCCCAATAGATGAAAGAGCCGTAGTTAGGCGCGGTGAACGCATTTGGATTGTGCGTGCTTTGACCTGCGGAATCCTTATCTTTGAATTCTGCTGGATAAGCCCAGATCAAGAGCGGTAATTTCTCTTTTTTGGTTTTGTCGTAGCCTGCTGGCAAATACAAAGTGCCGGATAATTGCACGCCGTCTTTACGCTGATACTTAATCACTTCCTTCGAGACGTCTTTCAAACCTTCGTACGGATTTTTGAATTGCGTAATCGGTGTCAACTTGGCATCTTTGATATTGCGGAAGTAGAAGTTAGGAAAATCAGTTTTAGACTGAATCTGCACCAACACATCGCCTTTGGCAAAATCTTCTATCGATTGGATGTTTTCGATTTTATCGGTATAAGTCGATTGGTAAACGCGAGTTTTTTCTAAGCTATCCACATTCATCGCATCGATAAATGGGAATTGCCCTTTCTTGGTATGACCCGCACCGATTAAGTAGGCTTTGTTGTCTTCAATAGCCAATACGCGACGGTCATACTGATTGCGCTTGGTTTCGAATCGACCAGGATTTGCATAGAGATCTTGTGAATTGCGATCGAAAACTAGGCGTGGCGTTTCTGCTGGATTGGATGGATTGAAGAAATAGGTTTTTTCATTGCGCGTGTCATACCAGTTATCGCTGATGACTGCTAACTTATCATTACCCCATACGATACCGCCAAAACGTTGTGCCGTCTTTACCATCGATTTTGGTGTTTGATCAAAGGGCGCATCCCATTGAAAAACTTCATCGCGGAAATCGACTTTTTTCGCAGGATCGCCGCCGTCCAAGGCGATGACATAAGACAAGCTGGCTGGTTTGTCTGCGCGCCAGTTCATGCTGCGTTTGCCTTCACGTGTCGCACTAAATCCTTTAGGAATAATTTCAGTCAAAGGCACTTCGTTGACAGTTTTAATCACTTTGCCTGTTAAATCCATGACCACAGTTTTGGTAGGAAAACGGCCGGCAGGAACTACGTAAGAGAAGGGCTTTTGTATGCTGGTGACCATGATGAGTTTGCCATCGGGTGAAAAACTCTCACCAGCAAACATCTCGGCTTTTTTCCATAAACTGCTACTGCCATTAATATTGATTTTGTATAACTCAGAGGTAGCGATATTTTCGAAATTGATTTCATCGTTGCGATTCTTTAACAAATCGGCATAGGTGCGGTTTTGTGCTGCCTTGCCATCGGTATTGGAAATGATCGCACCGGTTGGCAAATCTTTGCTGGCGTCCAGCAGAGGCGCGCGATTTTTCGGCAAGAATTTCACCAGCAAATTGTCGCTGTCCTTAAACCAGACAAATGGGCTATCGAGATTGGCATTTACGTTCGCCGCGCTGATTTTTTTTGCTTGCGCGGTAGCGACGTCAATGACCCACAATTCCACCCCCTTGTCGGTGGTGTGAGTGAAGGCGATTTTCTTTTCATTCGGCGACCAGCTGATATTGGCGATCAAAGGATTTTTTGGTAATCCTTTAACTTGTTGCTCTTCAGTGCCACTGACTTTGCGAATTTTTAAGTTATTGACATAGTTGACTGTGCTGGAGATATTTGTAGTTGGGTTGATACGCAGGCCACCTAAACGCAATTCGGTTTGATTTAACTCAGCCAGTGTTTTGAATGTACTTCGGTAGGTCAGTAACATCATTTGTTTTTTTGAATCCATGCTGACGGCTGGTGCTCGTACAACATCGGCCAATTCCAAAATAGATTGTGGTGGCTTTTGATAGGGCAGATTTTCTTGTGCTATTGCGCTCGTGCCTATGCTGGCAATGCTGCTAGCGATAATGAGTAGCTGTAAACTTAGTTTCATTCTTTATCCTGTCGATGACTTGGTTAGTAAGTAGTGAGCAAATTTGATGTCATGAAAATATGAAAATTATTTGTCATATTTTGCAATTTAGACCTTTGAGTGTAACAATAGTTCCAACCCAGTGGTGGCGTTTTGTAGCATCGACTCTACAAATGATGAGCTTTTTTGATGGAACGGTTTTTTGGGAGAGGATCCAATTTCAAAGTATCGTTTTGGAACCAAAAATGAGAATAAGGGTCAAAAATCAATTCGTGAATTAACAGTGAGTTTCTCGTATCTTTTTATTTCGGTAATGGTGCTTTCCGCGATCAATAACAATATTGGTTAATGTAAAGTCATAATTTACTTCCCAACCTCTAAGGAGCGCTTTGTGTCTATCTCTTCTCTGCTTCAAAAAACAAGCATCAGCCTTTTTCTAAGTAGCTGTTTTGTCACAAGTGCAGCCTATGCTGATACGCAATTACTACGCCAACCCAGTATCTCCCGTGATCACTTAGCATTTGTGTACGGAGGCGATATTTGGTTGGCGGATCGCGACGGTAAAAATCCAACTCGTCTAACCCAGCACCCGGCAGCAGAATTTGCGCCGACCTTCTCACCAGATGGGCAATGGCTGGCGTTTTCTGCATCGTATGATCGCAATACCGATGTGTATGTGATGCCAGCGAAGGGCGGAGAGGCACGTCGCTTAAGTTGGCATCCGGGTGTGGATGTGGTGGTGGGGTGGAGCCCTGATAGTAAACGCGTATTGTTCTCATCCGGTCGTGAAATTGGCGTTAGTCGCAGTACGCATTTGTATGAGGTCAGTGTTGATGGTGGTCATGAACAAAAAGTGATGGACGCCATTGCCTTTGAAGGCAATTGGTCGACGGATGGCAAACTGTTGGCCTATCGACCTTTTCCGCAAGCCTACGCGGGAACCAGTGGTTGGCGTCAACATCGCGGAGGAACGACACCACCAATTTGGATCATTGATCTGCTTGGTAAGAAGTTAGAAAAAATCCCGCATGAAAACGCCAGTGACAAATCGCCAGTGTGGATCGGTGACGATATATTCTTTATTTCTGATCGCAATGATGGCGCTGCCAATCTGTTTCGCTACGATCGTAAAAGCAAAGGCGTTAAACAGATCAGCAAAGAAAATCTGTGGGATATTCGTAGCATGGGCGCGCACGATAAGAGTGTGGTCTACGAAGCTGGTGGTGTTTTGAAAGAATATGATAGCGTCAGCGGTAAAACCAAGACTTTGGCAATCGATTTGAGCGCCCAAACCAGTCAAGCAAATCAAGTCCGCCCGCAGTGGAAAGATGCGGCACCGCAGATGACATCGGCTAGCCTGTCACCGACCGGAAAACGTGTTGTTGTAACAGCGCGCGGTGAGGTGTTCACGGTGCCGGTTAAGGACGGCTCGATTCGTAATTTGACAGAAACTTCGGGGGTGCGTGAGAAAGATGCGATCTGGAGTCCAGATGGAAAAAGCATCGCGTATGTATCGGATGCCGAGCTGGAACACAAGATCGTCATACGTGATCAGCTAGGAAACGAGACGGCGAAGATTTTTTCTTTAGGAAAAACGGGCTACTTTACTTTGTTAGATTGGTCGCCCAATAGCCAGATCATTGTGTTTCAGGACAACCATTTACAACTATTTTCTCTGCATATTGCGCAAGGAAAAATCACTAAGATTGATGAAAGCCAGCGCCGTGCGGAGTTTAATACGTCCTTCTCCAGCGATAGTCGTTGGTTAGCTTATACCGTGAGCGGTGCCAATCACTTTTCGCAGATTAAGCTCTACGATATGAATTCAGGCAAAGCCACGATGATCACCGATGGCTTAAGCGATGCAGATAATCCTGCTTTTGCTCCTAGCGATTATCTGTATTTTACCGCCTCGACCAATGCGGGTCCTACCCATGTCGGCCTCGATATGTCTAGCCAAGAACGCCCTTTGCGTAATGGTATTTATGCTGTCGTGCTGGCGGCTGACGGCAAGTCACCGCTTTTGCCCAAAAACGGTGACGAAGATATCAAAAAGGATGCGAAGGCAGATGCAAAAGGCGACGCGGATAAAAAAGCCGATCTAGCAAGCGCGGATGCTAAGAAAGATGAGAGCAAAAAAGACGAAGCAGTCAAGCCTGTGAAGGCCACCAAGATTGATTTAGCGGGCATACAACAACGTATCGTCGCTCTGCCGATCGCAGAACGAAATAACGGCGCATTAACTGTAGCCAGTGACGGCGGTCTATTTTTCTTGGAACGTCCTCAACCAGGCATTAGTAATGAACCCCCAGCTGAGCGCAGTCCTAATACTGCAAATTTGATGCGATTCAATGTGGAAGAAAAGAAAGCTAAGCTAGTCAAGACCGGGATTAGTAATTACAACTTAAGTGCAGACGGAAAAAAACTGCTGTTGCAATCCTCCGGCGCTAAATTGGAAATCGCTGATGCTTCAGAAAAGATCGAACCAAAACCGATCAACCTAGGTGGTCTCAAAATGCGGGTTGATTCACGCGCCGAATGGGAACAAATTTTCAATGAAACCTGGTGGATGCAGAAAGAATTTTTCTATGACGCCAATTTGCATGGGATTGATTGGGATGGGATTTACAAACGCTATCACGCCTTGCTCAAGCACGTACAACGTCGGGAAGATTTAAATGATTTGATGGTGGAAATGATAGGTGAACTTCAGGTCGGTCACAATCGTGTAGGTGGTGGTGATGTTCATCAGGAAGCGTCCGTAGCGGTGGGTTTGTTGGGCGCTGATTTTAGTTTTGAAAATGGTCTTACACGAATCAAAACGATTTTCAAAGGAGATCGTTGGAGTCCATTTTCACCAGCACCATTAGCAGTGCCAGGCTTGGATGTGAAAGAGGGTGACTATCTTGTTGCGATTGACGGTAAAACTTTAGACGCAAAATCGAATCTGTATTCACTCTTAGAAAATACTGTGGGCAAGCAAGTGAGCTTGACAGTGATGCGTGATCTGAATACCAAAGTGACTCATCAAGTGATCGTGCAACCGATCGCCAGTGAAGCTGATTTACGTCAATGGCATTGGATAGAAAAAAACCGTGATTATGTGCAAAAGAAAACTGACGGTAAAGTCGCCTACGTATATTTGCCAAACACCGGTGGCGAAGGCTATCAATACTTCAATCGCATGTTCTATGCCCAAGCTGAAAAATCTGCGTTGATCGTGGACGAGCGTCGTAACGGAGGTGGGCAGGCCGCTAACTACATCACTGACGTACTCAGTCGCCCCTATCTGGCAGGTTGGAAAGATCGTGATGGCATGATTTACGAAACCCCAGGTGCAGCGATCTACGGTCCGAAAGCGATGTTAATCGATCAGGATGCGGGTTCAGGAGGCGATTTTTTACCGTATGCATTTAAACGCTTAAAACTCGGTACGCTGATTGGCAAGCGTACATGGGGTGGACTAATCGGCATCTCTGCAAATCCTAATCTGATTGATGGCGGTAATCTGGTCGTCCCTTTCTTCCGTTTCTTTACGCCAGATAATGAATGGCGCATAGAAAACGAAGGCGTGGCACCAGACATCGACGTTGATCTCGATCCGCTCGAAGTCAATCAAGGTAAAGATCCACAACTTGATGCAGCGATTAAGGATGTGACGGAAAGATTAAAAACTTACCAGGATCGTAAATTGCGTGTTGCGCCGCCTATGCCTAAAAAGCTGGGACAGTAATTTTTTTCAGAAATCTATAGGTTCGTACTTTAGATCGTAAAGATTGTTTAACAGTATGTGAAAAAAGTTGAAGTTTTCTATTTTGCGATGTCAATTAGGAAAATATTTGAGAGGAAACTCGTTGTTACAGAAATTTTTATCGCAACAGTTGGCACGCCCATCCGGTTGGTTTGGGCGTTTTTTTACTGCACGATGGTTAGAGAAAATCAACGTCCGCATGAATGCCTTGGCCTTGCAATGCCTATCTCTACGTGAGGGTGACAGGGTATTGGAGATAGGTTTTGGTAGTGGCTCTTTGTTAGACGCTATTTTGAAAACAGGAAAATGTCATCAGCTAGCAGGACTTGAGTTGTCGCATGAAATGATTGCGTTTGTGAATAGGCGTTTGGCAGCGCCGATTCAAACACGGGCCTTACAGCTAACTCACGGGCAAATTGAAAACTTGCCATTTGCGGCTGCTAGCTTTAGTAAAGTGGTGAGCGTCAATACGCTATATTTCTGGACCGACACTCAACAAGCTTTGCGTGAATGTGCTCGGGTATTATCGGCTGGCGGGCAATTGGTGCTTTGCTATAACGCTAAGCAAGATTTGCAAAAATGGTCAGGACATGTACACGGCTTCACTTTGTACGATGCTGAAGAGGTAGAACGTTTGTTGGGCGAGGTTGGATTTGTCAATATTCAGACTCGTAGTCTGCAAGATCCGGCACAGGGTTTGGTTTATGCAGTGGTGGCGACTTGGCAAAACGGTGATTGATGCTGACTTAATTAAAATTTATGTCTCCTGATGCTTTGTTTTTCTCACGGTAAATCAGCTTAATTTTTACCACGCAAACAGTGATGTGTTAGTCCTCAAAACGCATAAAATGCTGCCACCCCTAAGTCGATGAATTTGGCGTTAAAATCAACGTCGCAATGTCGCAATGTTGCAATGTTGATTTTCACTTTCTTTTTTTGTCGAGGTTTGTGGCTTACGAGATTAATAACACAGTAAGAGAGCTAAATATGAAATGTCCAGTATGTGAAAATTCAAACTTGTTGATGTCTGAACGTCAAGGCATTGAGATTGATTATTGTCCGCAATGCCGCGGTGTATGGTTGGATAGAGGTGAGTTGGATAAAATTATCGAACGCTCTGGTGTGGTCGCGCCGCAGTCTAAAGCTGAGACGCAGGTTCCGGCGCAGGTTCAAGCGCCAGCTTATCCGCAACCACAGGCGCAGCCGCAGCATCAAAACCCAACGCACTATCCACAACATCAAAACCCAACGCACTATCCACAGCAGCAAAGACAACATTCTAGCTATAGTCATCCTCAACACTCACACAGCGGGCATTACAAGAAGAAAAAAGAAGGCTTCTTGTCCGAGCTTTTCGATTTCGACTAAGATTTTTCTGTAGTAAAAAATGCATGTGTCGTACTTAGGGGTTGAGGTGTGATTTGGTGCTGACAATTATTGGTCTTTTCTGGTCGTGTTAAGATAAGCCATACATTGCATCTTGATTGCATCGACATTCCCTAAGGTTTTTCCATGAGTGACTTAATCCCCGTTGTTCCCGATGAAGTTGAAGCGAAGTTCGTGACTTTTCCCGATTCGCCGTTCCAGTTATGTCAAATTTTCGAACCTGCGGGTGATCAGCCGGCAGCGATCGCGCAATTGGTTGAAGGAATCAATGATGGTTTGTTTTTTCAGACCTTATTGGGCGTCACCGGTTCTGGTAAAACCTACACGATGGCGAATGTCATCGCGCGTACGGGGCGACCTGCGATTATTTTTGCACCGAATAAAACCTTAGCGGCACAGCTGTACAGTGAGTTCAAAGAATTCTTCCCGCGCAATGCGGTCGAGTATTTTGTCAGCTACTACGATTACTATCAGCCAGAAGCCTATGTGCCGCAGCGCGATTTGTTTATTGAAAAAGATTCCGCCATCAATGAACACATTGAACAGATGCGTCTGTCTTGCACCAAATCTTTGATGGAACGGCGCGATGTGATTATCGTCGCGACCGTCTCGGCGATTTACGGTATTGGTAATCCTAACGAATATCACAAAATGATTTTGACTTTGCGCGCTAAGGATAAACTTAGTCAGCGCGATGTGATTGCACGTTTGATTCAAATGCAATATACGCGTAATGAAGTCGATTTTGGACGTGGTACTTTCCGCGTGCGCGGCGATACGATTGATATCTTTCCTGCCGAGCATGCGGAGTTGGCGGTGCGCTTGGAAATGTTCGATGATGAAGTCGAAAGTATCGCCTTATTTGATCCTTTGACTGGGCGTGTTAAGCAAAAAATTCCACGCTTTACCGTGTATCCTAGTTCACATTATGTGACGCCGCGCGAAACCGTTTTGCGCGCAATCGAGACAATTAAGATTGAACTACGTGAGCGTCTCGAATTCTATCGCCGTGAAAATAAATTGATCGAAGAACAGCGTATAGAACAACGTACGCGCTTTGATCTCGAAATGATGGCAGAGATTGGCTTTACTAAGGGTATCGAAAATTATTCACGTCATTTAAGTGGCGCTAAACCTGGCGATCCACCACCGACCTTGGTCGATTATTTGCCTGCCGATGCGCTGATGTTTTTAGATGAATCGCATGTGCTGACTGGGCAACTCAATGCTATGTATAACGGTGACCGTTCACGAAAAACCAACTTGGTCGACTATGGCTTTCGTCTGCCTTCAGCCTTGGATAATCGCCCACTTAAGTTTGAAGAATTTGAAAGTAAGATGCGCCAGACTATCTTCGTTTCCGCCACGCCAGCGGAATACGAAAAACAGCATGCGGATCAAGTGGTGGAGCAGGTCGTGCGTCCTACAGGCCTAGTCGATCCACGTATTGAAGTTCGTCCAGCGATGACGCAAGTTGACGATTTGATGAATGAAATTACCTTACGTGTGAAATTGAATGAACGGGTTTTAGTGACGACTTTAACCAAACGTATGTCTGAGCAATTGACGGAATTTTTGAGTGATAATGGTGTGAAGGTTCGCTATTTACATAGCGATATTGATACCGTGGAGCGGGTAGAGATTTTGCGCGATTTGCGTCTCGGTGCATTCGATGTGCTGGTCGGGATTAACTTGCTGCGTGAAGGTCTGGATTTGCCTGAAGTGTCTTTGGTGGCGATTTTAGATGCTGACAAAGAAGGCTTCTTGCGTTCTGAACGTAGCTTGATTCAAACCATAGGACGCGCCGCACGTAACTTAAACGGCACGGCAATTTTGTATGCGGATCGTGTAACGGATTCAATGCGCAGGGCGATTGATGAAACCGAGCGTCGTCGTGCCAAACAGATAGCGTTTAATACCGCAAATAACATTACGCCAACTGGAATCAACAAGAAAATTAAGGACATCATCGATGGCGTTTACAATCCTCAAGGTGCTCGTGATGATTTGATGGTAGCCCAAGAACAAGCCAAGTACGAAGCAATGAGTGAGAAGCAGATCAGTAAAGAGATTAAGCGTTTAGAAAAACTGATGCTCGATCATGCGAAGAATCTGGAGTTTGAACAGGCCGCAAAAGTGCGTGATCAATTGGCAGTGTTGAAGGAGCAGCTATTTGGTGCTGGTGGACATGATAATGTCGCTTCTATTATTGGACGATAATGCTACTTGTAGTGATAAAAAAAGCCGGATCACTCCGGCTTTTTTATGTTTTGGAAATGAATCTTGAAGAAAGTTTAGCCTTCCGCAATCCGCTTCGCAATATGTGCTAAAGCGTTTTCCACCTGATCAATCAAAATCAAACAAAGATCGCCTTCGCCCAAAGTCGACAATGCGGTATCAATTGCGATAAATTCACCATTGATTTCCTGGATGTCTGTGGTGCGTTTCGCATTCGCGAGACCTGAGCGCAACAAGGCAAGCACTTCGCCATCAGCACGACCGCGCTGGCATTGATCTTGATACAAGATAACTTGATCGAATGCGTTGCCGAGAATTTCTGTTTGCTGACGAATATCCTGATCACGTCTATCACCAGCGCCGCTGATAACGACTGAACGACGTTTGCCTGGCATACTCTCTACGGCCTGCACCAAGGCGGCAATCGCATCAGGATTATGGCCATAGTCAGCAATCAAAGTTGCACCACGATAGTCAAAGACATTAAAACGTCCCGGCGCGTTATCACTATCATTTACAAAAGTCTTCAAGCCTAGGCGAATGGCGTCCCAACTAGTGCCATTTGCCCAAGCTGCAGCGACTGAAGCCATGACGTTTTCGACTTGGAAGCCTATGGTGCCGTTGCGGGTGATAGGGACTTCTGACAATGGAATTCTCTGAGATAATTTGCCTTCAATGGCGACGACTTCGTTGTTCTCCACGTAGACCACACGGTGACCTTTGACACGGTGTGCTGCCATGAGAGGTAGCTGACTGTCGACAGCAAAAAAAGTAACGGAACCGGTGCAGTTGCTAGCCATGCCAGCAACAATCGGATCGGCTGCATTCAGAACCGCGACGCCATTCTCAGCGACATTTTGTACGATGACGCGCTTTAATACGGCCAGATCTTCTACCGTGGTGATGTAATTCAAGCCTAGGTGATCGCCAGAGCCAATGTTGGTGACGACCGCGACTTTGCAGCGATCATAAGCCAGACCTTCGCGGAGGACGCCGCCACGAGCGGTTTCGAACACCGCAGCATCGACATCTGGATGGGATAACACATTACGTGCACTGCGCGGACCACTGCAATCGCCGCTGTCAATTTGACGACCTTCGACATACACGCCATCGGTGTTGGTCATGCCAGTACGCAAGCCACTGGCTGTCAACAAGTGTGCGATCAGGCGGACAGTCGTAGTTTTGCCATTGGTGCCAGTTACTGCAATGATAGGAATCCGACCATCTTCACCATCGGCGAACATGGCAGAGACAATCGCTTCGCCGACCGCACGACCTTTGCCGAACGAAGGGGATAAATGCATACGTAAGCCTGGTGCTGCATTGACTTCCACCACACCGCCATTTTGTTCTTCGATCGGTTTTAAGACGCTATCGCACACCACGTCAACACCGCAAATATCTAAACCCACCATTTGTGCCGCAGCGATTGCGCGAGCTGCAACTTCTGGATGGACGTCGTCAGTGACGTCGGTTGCAGAACCTCCCGTAGAGAGATTGGCATTATTCCGTAAGACCACACGCGTGCCTTTGGTCGGGACAGAATCCGCGTTATAACCTTGCTTGGCCAGACTCGCTAAGGCAATGTCATCAAATCTGATTTTGGTTAATGAGGTTGCATGACCAGTGCCTCGACGTGGATCTTTGTTGACTTGTTCGACCAATTCGCGGACGGAGTGAGTACCATCGCCAACGACTTGTGGTGGATCACGACGGGCCGCCGCGACTAATTTATTGCCAACAACTAATAGGCGGAAATCATTACCAGGTAAATAGCGTTCTACTAAAATGTCATCGCGGAATTCGCAAGCGGCGGCGTAGCCTGCTTCTAATTGTTCGCGTGTGGTGACATTCACCGTGACACCTTTGCCTTGATTGCCATCTTTAGGTTTGACGACCACTGGCAAGCCAATTTCTAAAGCAATATTCCACGCATCTTGGACATCGACAGCAGTGCGCCCAAGTGGTACGGGAACACCAGCAGCATCAAGTAAAGTTTTGGTGAGTTCTTTATCTTGCGCAATCGCTTCCGCAATGGCGCTAGTGCCATCCATTTCTGCTGCTTGGATTTTTCGTTGTTTACTGCCCCAGCCAAAGGTGACCAGGCTGCCGCTAGTTAAACGGCGATACGGAATGTTACGTGCGACAGCTGCGTATACGATAGAGCCAGTTGAAGGCCCTAACCGTAGATCTTCATCTAATTCGCGTAGCTCATTCAAAGCGGCGGGTAAATCAAAACTGCTATTGCTTAGCGCAGCGTTGCAAAGTTTTTCTGCAAGATCAATTGCTAAACGACCGACGTCTTCCTCTGAATATTCAACTACAACTTGAAATATTCCTGCTTCTAGGGTCTGGGTAGTGCGACTAAAAGTCACTGGGCAACCGGCTTGTGCTTGCAATGCGAGTGTGGCTAATTCAAATACGCGTGCTAAGGGAATCGCATCATCGTGGCCAGTCGCTTGTAAAGGGCCAATTTCAGGAAATAACGCGCGTAGACGCGATTCAAAATCGGTAATGCTACTAATTGACAGTTCCTCTGGCGTACAACGTACGATTGCTTCCACAGCTGTGTGGTGACTCCAGAGGTTAGGGCCGCGTAATGCCCTGATTCGTGAAACTTCCATAAACCTTTATCCTATCTAGTGGCGGTCTCGCCCAAATGTCTGCATTCGACTATGCTTAATAAGTTGCAAGCATAGTTGATGTCAGGGTTTTTAATAGTGTTTTTTTGGTGGATTAGAATCAAAATTTCTTAAGGCTGCCGCAATAATGTCGGGTGAAATCACTAATGCCCATGCCGCAGCAACCGCAGCCATAATGGTTTCAGGTTGTTCTGCTTTCGATGCCTTTAATGCAGATAAGCTGAGCAATTTTTGTTCATCATTACCAGTCGCCAGAATGATATCTTGATCGCGTAGAAACACCGCACGCTTACCTATTTGCAGATGCTTGCA
>JAYVHZ010000612.1:0-12313 GCA_043770645.1 Undibacterium sp.
TTTGGGAATACGGATGTACGGTAAAGAACCTAGCTGGAAGCAATTGTTGGAGACTTTCTTGTTCCCAGTAAAGCACCAGTAATTTCTCATTACAAAAAAACGGCACCAGATTAATTTGGTGCCGTTTTTTTTATGGGCTAGTTACGCTTAATCTTTGCGTGTGAATTTCTGATCGATACGTTTAACAGCGAGCTTTAAAAAATCAATGCAGGCATCAAAAAATAGTGGATTGATTTTCTCAAAAGTGTCGGTCGGTTTGTGATAATCGGCATGGTCTTCAACACCAAAATACAAATGCGGAATGCCAGCTTTGAAAAAAGCGTAGTGATCTGATTGCGGGGTCCAATCGTTGGTGCCTTGTTCCGGTCTGTCGTGATCGAATAGCACTTTAATGCTATTGGCAGCTTTGTTAGTAGTCAGATCTTGAAGCAAGGATTTGAATACGGGATTGTGATGTGTGCCGCTGATAAACAATTCGTTTTTATCGCCGCGTGCGATCATGTCAAAATTCAGATTGGCTGCAATATCTTTTCGGGCAATGTTGCCCTGCTTAACAAAGGCATGTGCACCCAAGAGTCCACGTTCTTCTCCATCAAAAAACGCGTACACAATATGGTGCTTGGTGGCAGTGTCTTTCAAGCTTTGAGCAACCGCTAAAACACCGGCAACGCCTGAAGCATTGTCGTCTGCACCGAAATAGATTTTGTTATTGTTCATGCCGATATGGTCGTAATGCGCAGAAACAACCAAATATTTTGCCGCTGGATTTTCTTGAGCGTACTGACAAACCAAGATATTTTTTCCGACATTCGCCTGTTTCAAGGTATTGACTTTGAATTCGTGGACATAGTTGTCGCCACATGGCTTTAGACCTAATTCCGTGATTCGCTTAATGATGTATTCGCGCGCCAAGGCATTGCCCGTGCTACCAATATCGCGACCTTGCATGACTTCGCTGGCGAGATACTTGACATCTTGCATCGCTTGCGATTGAGTGGATTGTGCCAGGCTACTGGTACTTGCCAGCAGGGCGGTCAGACTTAGAATGATTCGAAGTGAGAGTTGCTTGCGCATATTGTGATCGTAAGTGAATTGAATAGGATTTAGTCGCTAAGATTCGGATTAAGTTCCAGCGAAGTTTTGTGAATAAGTTGGTGCACAAATTCGTGCACAAATTCGTGGACAAATTCTCGGACAGGGTCGTGAAAAATAAAAAGCCTGCGAGGCGTTTGACCTCGCAGGCTCTTTTTCAACTAAATCAATTAGGCGAGATTTGCTGCAGCAAAATCCCAGTTCACTAATGCCCAGAATGCTTCCAAGTATTTTGGACGTGCATTGCGGTAATCGATGTAATAAGCATGTTCCCACAAATCGCAAGTGACCAAAGGCTTGTCTGTCGTTGTCAATGGTGTTGCTGCGTTGGATGTGTTGACGATGTCTAAGGTACCGTCAGCTTTTTTCACCAACCATGTCCAGCTAGAACCAAAGTTGCCTACGCAAGATTTTGTGAAAGCGTCTTTGAATGCGTCGAAAGAACCCCATTTTGCATTGATCGCTTCTGCTAACGCGCCAGTTGGTGCGCCGCCGCCGTTTGGTTTTAAACCATTCCAGTAGAAAGTGTGATTCCAGATTTGCGCAGCGTTATTGAAAACACCGCCAGAAGATTTCTGAACGATTTCTTCCAATGTGGAATTTTCAAACTCGGTACCTTTGATCAGATTATTCAAATTGGTGACATAAGTTTGGTGATGCTTACCATAATGGTATTCCAATGTTTCTTGAGAAATGTGTGGAGCCAAAGCGTCGATGGCGTATGGTAAAGCTGGCAAAGTATGTTCCATGGCAGTTCCTTTTTGATTGGTCGAAATGATACAAAAGATGAGTGCAAAATCTGCTTACTGCGAGTGAGAAGAGCTTGCGGTAAAAGCAGCATTGTAAGCTTTTGTCCGATTGCTTGCAGCTAATCCGTCGATTTTCGTTTTTTGACAGCGCTATTGATTGTCGCAATTTGTAGTTCACTGACATCTTCGGCAGTGCGTAGCTGTAGAAAATCTCCTGCATGAATTTGTCTAGCACTGCGAATGAGTTGACCATCGGCTTGCTGCAAAATGACGTAGCCACGATCCAGTGTCCGTTGCGGATTGAGCATTTCCAGTTTTTCTTGCAGACTAGTTAAGCTGGTTTGATGTTGTTGTAGTCGGTGTCGCATGCTTGTGCGCAATTGCATCTGCTTATACGCCAGTTGGCTTTGACACTCTTGAATTTGAGGTCGTTTTTGAGTCAGTCTCTTTTCTAGTTGTAGCAGTCGATTCTGTGCAGTTTGCAAAGGTTTGAGAACGGCAAAGCGTAAACTTTGCGCACAATGATTTATTTGCTGGCGTCTAGATGCCAATGCGGCGCTTGGGCTTTGCAAACGATGGCTGAGCCAATCTAGATTTTGTGCTTGGCTTTCAAGCTGACGACGCATTTGTCTTTGCATTACTGTTTGCCACTGGTTCAAGTTGGCAATCCAATCCGCACGCGGTGTTGCCGCCATCTCCGCCGCAGCGGTTGGCGTAGGTGCACGTAAATCAGCAACAAAATCGGTGATGGTGAAATCCGTCTCATGTCCGACCCCACTGATGATCGGTAATTCACAATGAGCAATGGTGCGCGCCAGAATCTCTTCATTGAAAGCCCACAAATCTTCTATGCTGCCACCGCCACGGCAAACAATTAACAGTTCGCAGCGATTTTCAGCTTCGGCAAGTGCGATCATTTGTGCAATTTTTGCCGCCGCGCCTTCTCCTTGTACCGTACAGGGGTAAATAATCACTTCAATATGCGGCACGCGTCTCTGTAAAGCCGTCATCACATCGCGTAAGGCGGCTGCATTCGGACTAGTCACTATACCTATTCGCCGGACAAAGCTGGGAATGGGCTTTTTACGTTCTTGATCAAATAAACCTTCCGCTGCCAGTTTGGCCTTTAGTTGTAAAAAAGCCTCGTATAGATTCCCAACGCCTGCGCGTCGAATCGCTTCGACATTAATTTGGTAATCGCCACGTGGGGCATAGAGCCCAACCAGCGCTCGCACTTCAACTTTGTCGCCTTCGCGTGGCATGAAATTCGCATATTGTGCTCTGCCGCGAAACATGACGGCTCTTACTTGCGCCGCACTATCCTTGAGTGTGAAGTACCAATGTCCAGACGCGGCGCGGGTGAAATTAGAGATCTCACCGGAAACCCACGTCAATGGGAAGTGTCGTTCCAATAATTGCGCGACAGCTTGGTTTAGGGCTGAAACTGGTATAACAGACTCGGTTTTTTGCGGGATTTGAAGAGGGGAATTTGATGCCATAAGTCTTTTGCAAGGAAAGCTGTCCACAGATGCAGGAAAGTAGGTGCAAGCATGTCATGTGCCGAACTTTCTGTCAAAACCATTTGAGAAAATTTATCTAAGTATTTGATTGTTAATGGGTTATTTACTTTAACTTGAAGTGCTAAATACTTAAAGTCCTAATCGCTGACAAAAAAAGTGGCTTGTAGCGGAGATTTTTTTGTGCTTATGCACAAAGTTATCCACAGGAAATGCCATCTAGAATATGAAAAGTTCCGAAAAGAAATAAAATTGATCGCTGCCCTTTTTTGTGGCAGTTAGATAATACTTAATAAAATCATGGGTTTAGCATTATGTGCCCGGCTTGTTCACAAAGATATCCACATTTTGTGTGCAGAACTATGCGTTTTTACACTGGGAAAAGTGAGTTTGTAGGATAGTTCTAGGCAAAATAATCATTAAAGTGCCATTAGTTTCTTTTGGTAACGCTTTGCTTAAAATTCTTGCAGGAGATTTTTTTTGATATAAATCAATTGCTTAACTCGATATGAAGAGCTTGTTCACAAAGTTCTCCACAGTTTGTGTGCAGAACTTTGTGACTTATTCACAATCGTGATTTTTCTTAGCTATTTGTTACAGAATGGCGATTTTGATGCCCATGCTCAAATTAAAAGCGCATCAATCAATTTGTTTAAAATCAAATACTTAGAATTTAGCCCCAAGGATATCCACAATCTTGCACACAGTTTCTGTGCACAACTTTTATTTTATATTTTTAGTTAGTGTTTGTTTTATGCATGCCTGCGAACTGTGATCGTCTCAAAAATAATCCTGTGCATCTACTTGCCCACTGCTGAACAACACGATACATTGCGGGCTGAGTGTTTATTCGTAGTCACTAGGGCTTAATTAGATTTAACAGGCAAGGAGTTTCATTTGTTCGCGATTATTCAGGCGGCCGGCTGGCCGATCTATTTTTTGTTGGTGGCATCCATTGTCGCTTTGGCTTTGATTATCGAACGAAGCTTGTCATTGAGACGTCAGCGGATTTTGCCTAAGACTTTGTTAGATGAAGTGATTCGTGTCTATCAAAGTGGCAAAGTGAAGCAAGAAGTGATTGATCAGTTGGCGATCAACTCGCCGCTCGGACGCGTATTGGCGGCAGGCTTGCGCAATGTGAACGCACCGCGTGAAGTGATGAAAGAATCCATTGAAGAAGCGGGTAGCGCAGCAGCGCATGAATTGGAAAGATTCCTCACTACTTTGGGCACGATCGCCTCTTTAGCGCCGCTAATGGGTTTGTTCGGCACGGTGGTCGGCATGATTGAGATTTTTGGTTCGCAAAATGCATCTGGTGCGAATCCTGCGCAATTAGCACACGGTATTTCTGTTGCGCTATATAACACTGGTTTTGGGATTTTTATTGCGATGCCGGCGATGATTTTTTATCGTCATTTCCGTGCCCTGATCGATGGGTTTGTAATCGAGATGGAACAGCAAGCTGTGAAGTTTGTTGATATCGTTCATAGCACGAGAAAGTAGTCGTATGAAATTTCGTAAAGGACGGGGCAAAGAAGATCCAGAGATCAACTTGATTCCCTTTATCGACGTCTTATTGGTCATTTTGATTTTCTTGATGGTGACGACGACGTATAGTCGTTTTACTGAATTGCAAATCACTTTGCCAACTGCGGATGCAGAAAAGGCTGAAGATAAGCCAAGCCAGATTGAAATCGGTATCGATGCTCAGGGGCGCTACAAAATCAATAGCGAAGTCGTCAGCTTTTTGGATGCCGCGACGCTGGCAACGGATTTAAAAAAAGCGGCGGAAACAGTAAATGCAGGTAAAACAGCAGCCATCGATCCGGTCGTGATTATCAATGCAGATCGCGCAACCAGTCATCAGTCTGTCATCGATGTTTTAGAAGCCGCGCGCTTAGCTGGTTTATCTAAGGTGACTTTTGCCGCACAGGCAACTGCGAACGCGAAATAAATTATTTGTTGCTGCAAGTCGATCAAAAAGAGAGAGTGGTTTCACTCTCTCTTTTTTATATCGACTTACAAAAAGATCTGTAAGGAGTGGTTGTTTGCGTGCTGTACTTGAATCATTTTTTTTGAAAGCGTGGTCGCGGCGAGGCATCGTGGCTGTCGTCCTTTGGCCACTCGCGACGCTATTTGGTTTCCTGCTTTTTTGCCGTGGTCGATTGATGGCGCTTGGTTACCATCAACAGACGGCATTGCCAGTGCCTGTCATTGTTGTCGGCAATATCTATATCGGTGGAACTGGCAAAACACCAATGGTGATTTGGCTGATCGACGCTTTGCGTCAAGCTGGGTGGACACCTGGTGTCATTTCACGCGGTTATGGTGCGCATGTGGAACAAATACAAGAAGTCTATGCTCATTCCCTTGCAAGCATGGTCGGTGACGAGCCGCTTTTAATCGTGCAGCGAACCGGGTGCCCTATGATGGTTGGCCGTCATCGAGTCGCGAGCGCGCTACAATTATTGAAGACATATCCGCAGGTGGATGTCATTATTTCAGATGATGGCTTGCAGCATTATGCTTTGGGGCGTGATGTTGAGATTATGATGTTTGATCAGCGTGGTATTGGGAATGGCTGGTTATTGCCTGCAGGTCCTTTGCGTGAGCCAGCAGAGCGTGGTCGCGATTTTACGGTCTTGAATTCAGCCAAGCTCAGCGAGGTGCTAGGTATTGGTGATGAGGTTTTCAAAATGCATTTGCAAATTGGTGAACTAATTCAATTGCAACATCCAGAAATCCATCAGCCTCTATCTGCAATTCAAGGCAAAAATATTTTGGCGGCGGCGGGCATAGGAAATCCTCAGCGTTTCTTTACGATGTTGAGTTCGCAAGGAATACACTTTAAGGCGATGCCCTTAGCAGATCATTTTGCATTTACGCCGGAATTATTTCAGAACGAAGATGCGGAAATCATCCTTATCACTGAGAAGGATGCAGTAAAATGTCGGCAAATTGCGGGACTGCGTGATGATCCGCGTATTTGGCTGGTGCCAGTCGCTGCAGAGCTTGATGCAGAATTTAAACACCAGCTACTGAAATTGATTTCGGAGAAAAAGTATGGATGCACGTCTGCTTGATGTTTTGGTTTGTCCTTTGTGTAAAGGCCCATTAGTCTACGATAAAGCCGCACAAGAATTGATTTGCAAGGCCGATCGTTTAGCTTTCCCGATTCGTGATGGTATTCCAATTATGTGGGAAGATCAGGCACGCGTAATTCCTGTCGAACATCCATAGAAATAAATCAATCATGAGTTTTATCGCCATTGTGCCAGCGCGTTTGGCTTCAACGCGTTTGCCGAATAAGCCTTTAGCCGATATTGGTGGTAAGCCCATGGTGGTACGTACCGCCGAACGCGCCATGCTATCCGGCGCAGCGCAAGTGGTAGTGGCGACTGATCATGCGGACATTTTTGCCGCTTGTCGTGAGCATGGTATTTCAGTGCAGATGACACGTTCCGATCATCCATCCGGCACCGATAGGATTGCGGAAGTCGCGGCAGCCATGGGTTTGTCCGATGACGCGGTGGTGGTGAACGTGCAGGGCGATGAACCACTAATTGATCCTGCACTGATTGCGGCGACTGCTGCTTTGGTTAATCCGCAAACACCGATGGCAACTGCGGCGCATGCGATTCATAATGTGCAGGACTTGTTTAATCCGAATGTTGTTAAAGTTGTGTTGGATAAATTTTCTCGCGCATTGTATTTTTCTCGCGCAACGATGCCTTGGGCTCGCGATGCATTCGCACAGAGCCAACAAGTTATGCCTGGCGAATATCAAGCGCTGCGACATATCGGTTTGTATGCATATCAAAATCAATTTTTGCAAACTTATCCAACATTGGCAATATCCCCATTAGAACAAATTGAAGCGTTGGAGCAATTGCGTGTGTTGTGGAACGGGATCTCGATTGCGGTGCATATCACTGATCAAAGTCCCGCCGCTGGCGTCGATACACTAGAGGATTTACAACGCGTCAGAACATTTTTTTGAACTTGTGAGAAAAAACCATGGTGTCGTTCTTGGAAAGCGTTTCAAGCTGAAAAAACTGTGGTAAATTTCGTAAAGAACAAAATAAATGACGGTATGCTTTGCGCAGTCGTCAGAACAAAAATAATCAGTACCAAACAAGAAATACATGCCCTGCTGTGATCAAACTAAGCGGGGTGATCAGAATATTAAACTCGTCTAGGAAATAAAAATGCGTCTTATTTTGTTGGGAGCACCCGGAGCAGGCAAGGGCACGCAAGCCAATTACATTAAGGAAAAATTTGGTATTCCACAAATCTCTACAGGAGACATGTTGCGTGCGGCGGTGAAGGCAGGAACACCGTTAGGCGTGGAAGCAAAGAAAGTCATGGATGCTGGTGGCTTGGTTTCGGATGACATCATTATTGGTCTCGTCAAAGAGCGATTAAAACAAGATGATTGTGTAAACGGCTATTTGTTTGATGGTTTTCCAAGAACCACACCACAAGCGGATGCCATGAAGGACGCCGGTGTTACGATTGATTATGTTTTAGAAATCGACGTGCCAGACAGCGCAATTATTGAGCGCATGAGCGGTCGTCGTGTACATCCCGGTTCAGGGCGTACCTATCATGTGAAATTTAATCCGCCAAAAGTCGAGGGTAAAGATGACGAAACGGGTGAGGATTTAGTGCAACGTGATGATGATAAAGAAGAGACCGTACAAAAACGTTTATCTGTTTATCATAATCAAACTGAAGTCTTGGTTAGTTATTACGGTGATTGGGCTAAATCTGGTAAACCAGGTGCGCCGAAGTATCGCAAGATTGCTGGCGTCGGGGCGGTTGATGCCATACGCGATGCGGCATTCGCAGCACTCGCAGAATAAAAAAAGCGGACTTCGTGTCCGCTTTTTTGTCATCTTGGTATTGTGTTTTAAGATGTATTTAATCGTTGTTCTTTTTTTCTGATGGAGGTACTCCTAACAATTTTCTGTATTAGTTTTTTGTCCCAATACCAGATTCAGTTTCAAAAACAAAAATGTCTGTTGTTCTATTTCGCGTATTTCTATAAACGGTGTGATGCGTGCTAAGTGACGCCAAGTCAAAAACTAAGCGCAATCAACACCAACAAAAATTGGAGGCGTCAACATGGTATTAAGTCTGTGGATTGTTGTAGCGTGTGGAGTACTAGCAGTACTTTACGGTTTAATTACAAGAAGTTGGATTTTGAAACAGGATGCGGGAAATGCCCGTATGCAGGAAATTGCGACAGCGATTCAAGAAGGTGCAGCCGCTTATTTGGCGCGCCAATATAAGACGATTGCGATCGTCGGTCTGGTTTTATTCATTGCCATCGCGATTTTGCCTGGTCTTGGCATGATTACCGCGATTGGCTTTCTCATCGGTGCAGTGTTATCTGGTGCCTGTGGCTTCATTGGTATGAATGTCTCGGTGCGTGCCAATGTGCGTACTGCGCAGGCGGCCACCAAAGGCATGAATCAAGCCTTGGACGTGGCATTTAAAGGTGGTGCCATTACAGGGATGTTAGTCGCTGGCTTGGGCTTGCTTGGCGTCGCATTATTTTATATGTATTTAAGTAGTGGAATGAGCAGTGGTTCCGCTGGTGGTATGTCTCAGCATGACGTGATCAAGCCATTGATTGGCTTGGCTTTCGGCGCTTCCCTGATTTCTATTTTTGCCCGACTTGGCGGTGGTATCTTTACCAAAGGTGCCGACGTTGGCGCTGACTTGGTCGGTAAAGTCGAAGCAGGTATTCCTGAAGATGATCCGCGAAATCCTGCGGTGATTGCCGATAACGTCGGTGACAATGTTGGTGATTGTGCTGGTATGGCCGCCGATTTGTTTGAGACTTACGTCGTGACCTTGATCGCAACCATGTTGCTAGGCGCTTTGATGGTCACTAATGCGGTGACGGAAGCGATTGTGTATCCGCTGATGTTGGGCGCAGTATCGATTCCAGCTTCAATAGTTGGCTGCTCGTTGGTCAAGCATACTCCCGGCAAAAAAATTATGTCAGCCTTGTACACAGGTTTATGGTGGGCTGCGGGCTTGTCTTTGATCGGCTTCGTCGCGGTCACGTATATGCTATTTAAAGATGAAGCCATGCGTCAGCAAATGTTGGTCTCGGCTGTGGTTGGTATTGTGCTGACAGGCTTGATGGTCTATATCACTGAATACTACACTGGCACTGATTTCAAACCTGTGCGCCATATTGCTGAGGCGTCCACGACTGGACATGGTACGAATATTATCGCGGGTCTTGGCGTGTCGATGAAATCGACCGCGTACCCAGTATTGGCTGTCTGTGTGGCGATTTTAGTGTCGTACAAATTTGGTGGTGGCTTGTACGGTATCGCTGTGGCGGCGACGTCGATGTTGTCGATGGCAGGTATTATCGTTGCGTTAGACGCTTATGGTCCGATTACCGATAACGCTGGTGGCATTGCGGAAATGTCAGGCATGGATGAATCTGTGCGTGCCATTACTGACCCACTCGATGCCGTCGGTAATACGACTAAGGCGGTGACTAAGGGTTATGCGATCGGTTCGGCTGGTTTGGCCGCCTTGGTATTGTTCGCTGATTACACGCATGCCTTGAGTTCAGTTGGCTTAGATGTGAAATTTGATCTGTCTGACCCACAAGTTATTGTTGGCTTGTTTATCGGTGGTTTGATTCCTTATTTGTTCGGTGCGATGGCAATGGAAGCCGTAGGACGTGCCGCTGGTGCTGTAGTCGTCGAAGTGCGTCGTCAGTTCCGTGATATCAAAGGCATCATGGATGGCAGTGGTAAGCCAGAATACGATAAAGCCGTCGATATGTTGACTGCATCGGCGATTAAGGAAATGATTTTGCCTTCCTTGTTGCCTGTTGTTGTGCCTATTTTGGTTGGCTTAACGCTTGGCCCAGCTGCTTTAGGCGGGATGTTGATGGGAACGATTATCACTGGCCTGTTCGTCGCGATTTCTATGACAACCGGCGGTGGTGCTTGGGATAACGCCAAGAAGTATATTGAAGATGGCCATTTTGGTGGCAAAGGCTCCGAAGCGCATAAGGCTGCGGTAACTGGTGATACCGTCGGTGATCCTTATAAAGATACGGCAGGTCCAGCGATAAATCCTTTGATTAAGATTATCAATATTGTGGCTTTGTTGCTGGTACCTTTGTTCCCATTGGTTCCTTGGTTGAAAGCGCCTGTGCAGCCAGCACCGGTTATTTCACATAAGGCTGATGTATTGCCGCAGTTCCAAGCGCCAGTTGGTTTGGATGTGGTGAAAGTGAATGCTGCGTCTTCAGGTGAGGCTGCATCTAAGTAAATTCGCACTGATATTGACGGTAGTGGGCTTTAGGAAAGGCAGCGATTGTCACGTAATCGCTGCCTTTTTTATTGTTCGTGTATTTTTCACTTTCTACAAACAGCGAAAAGTTGGATAATTGACGTTTACGTTAACGTCATGCCCTTGATCTCAAATTAGGATTATTTGCTGGCTTTTGGCGACATTCTTATTCAACTAAATTTCAAGCAGAGGAAAGTATGCAAATTCAAAACAATGTCTTCATTATCACTGGCGGCGCATCTGGATTGGGCGAAGCGACAGCGCGCATGATTACCGCAAATGGCGGTAAAGTCGTGATCGCCGATGTGCAAGTCGAAGCAGGTCAAAAATTAGCGGCAGAATTGAATGCAACTTTCGTGAAATGTGATGTGACGCAAGAAGCTGATGGTCAGGCAGTCGTTGTTGCAGCGACTGCCGCAGGTACTTTGCGCGGTTTGATTAACTGTGCAGGTGTTGCCCCAGCAGTGAAAACGATCGGTAAAGATGGTGCTCATCCTTTGGAATTGTTTCAACGTGTGGTCAATATCAATTTGGTCGGCACCTTTAACATGGCTCGTTTAGCAGCAGAAGCGATGAGCAAAACAGAAGCGGTGCAAGATGAACGCGGCATCATTATCAACACCGCTTCTGTCGCCGCCTTTGACGGTCAAATGGGACAGGCAGCATATGCGTCATCTAAAGCAGCAGTCGTTGGTTTAACTTTGCCAATGGCACGTGACCTATCCCGCAACGGCATTCGCGTCATGACGATTGCGCCAGGTATTTTTGAAACGCCAATGTTATTGGGCATGCCGCAAGAGGTGCAAGATGCCTTGGGTAAAATGGTACCGTTCCCATCTCGTTTAGGTAAGCCAGGCGAATACGCACAATTGGCAAAAGCCATCATTGAAAACATGATGTTGAACGGTGAAACGATTCGACTCGATGGCGCAATTCGTATGCAGCCAAAATAAAACGCTAATTTCCACCCTAAAAACTCACACTTTTGTGCATTCTTACAGACAATTTTCTTGTACGCGAATAAACTAGACGCTTAAGAAGACGTTTGCAATTTGGGGTGGAATCGGATGAATAGTAATGCCACAACTGGCTTGATTCTGACTGGTGGCGGTGCACGTGCCGCTTACCAAGTCGGAGTTCTCAAAGCGATCTCAGATATCTTGCTCGAGCAGGGCTGGGACGCGAAAAAAAATCCTTTTGGAATTATTTGCGGCACCTCTGCAGGTGCCATTAATGCGACCGCGCTTGCCTCTCGTATTGATAATTTTAAGGAATCCGTTGATAGTATTTTGCATGTCTGGAGCCACTTTGAAGCGGCGCAAGTCTATCGTGCTGATTCATTAGGAGTCATTCGCTCAGGTGCTCGTTGGTTGTCAATTATGTCTTTTGGCTGGCTGTTAAATAAATGGCGAAAGTCGCCGCCAACGTCTTTACTAGATAATTCGCCATTGGCAGGTTTATTGCATCGAATGCTCGATATGGAGCGCTTAGATCAGGCATTTGCATCGGATGATTTGCAAGCCTTGGCGGTGACCGCGTCTTCGTATACTACCGGTCACCATCTCACCTTCTATCAGACGCTCAAAGACATCGAGCCTTGGGTACGAAGTCAGCGTTTGG
>JAYVHZ010000613.1:0-9867 GCA_043770645.1 Undibacterium sp.
TGGAAGCCAGATTCAAAGCTTCGATGCTTTTTCGATGTGGCAATTTTCTTGCAAGAATCTGAGAGCGCCGCTGTAATTGGTATCCCAGTCATCAATTAAATAGGTGTTCGCTTCTTCTGCGAATTCAGACCAATCTTGCAGTAGTCCTTCTTGCTTTTCATGAGGTGCTGTATTTTTGATCCAGTCTATGGTTTTTTGCACGTCCAAACCCTGTTCACGAATTTTTTTCACGACGGACTTCGCGGTTTTTTCAGGCAAAGTGGTTTTCGGCGCTACCCCAACCGCGATGCATAAAAATAGCGTCAATAAGGAATCAATATCTGTCTTGCCCTTGGTTAGTTTAGACCACTCTTTTGAGACTAAGGCATCGTAATCGGACGTATCTTCTATCTCATGAGCACAAATAAAATACCGCTCTTTCAACTCAAATACCAAACGATCCAAAGAATTTTTAGCATCCAGAATTAATGAAAAATCACGCTTTACAATTTCATCTACAATCTGCTCGCTGATGGCGTGAAATTTATCTGGAATATCACCAGATAAAACCAAGGCGCGCGCACTTTGAGTGTTCACAAGAGCACTTTTTTTGACCTTCGATTTTCCTTGCTTGCGTAAAGCTTCAATAATCGTCGCAAACTCAATCTGATTTTCTATTGGCGCATCGCCCTCACCAATTAAGCGTTTTAGAACCGCCGTACGCACCACCGCCAGTGCTTCGACATCTTCTTCCTGTAGTTCAGTTTGCGTTAAATCCATACTGCGACCAAACCAAAATCCTGCTTCAATTTCCAAAGCATTATTTTTTCTGTGGGCGAGTAAATTGCGATATTCCTGTGGTTTTTCTTTCAAAGACCAAACCTCAAGAAATTCTTCGATTGAGGATTTTGGCTCTCTACCCAACAAAGCATATTCAGGCAAGGCATGTAGTGACTTGAGTAGACCTGAGCCTCCGCGAGACAAGCTCAAAAAAGTATTGTCACGAATTAATTTTGCGGCAATATCCAAATCACCTTGTGAGGTTTCAAGTAAATACAAACTCGCGAGATTAACGATACGCTTACGTGCCACTTCAATCTCAGGACGTAAATATTTACTACCAAATGCATCCGCAATCTGCACCAAACCTTTTGGTGCCTCTGCCTCTATCGCTTCAATTTTTGCACGCGCAATGATTGCAAATCGCACGCCGTGACGTAAGGCCGTCTCGAAAAACGGCCTGTCATCGTAAAGTGCAACTGCTTGTAAGTTTTCAGACATCATCATTCTCAAAAGTGACAATCAAGATTTATAGCGCTGACTCTTCGTCGTCATCATCATCGCCATCATCTTTGTTTTTCTTGGAAGCGCCAATATTGTCATCGTCACTATCGTCGCTTGCCTGCGTTTCAGCTTGACCTTCTGCAAATTCGTCGTTCTGTAAATTGCGCAAATACACCTGATAACGTGCGCGCAATTTCATCAAGACTTCACGGAAAATTTCAGGCAACTCATAACGTAATAGATAGGTTACCTCCATCCAATCATGATCTTCAACGCTTGCCCTATCAATTGCCGAAGCACGTGTTTCTGTATCACGCGTCAAACCCAAGAGATCGTCATCGATTGCTTGTGTCTTAGATTCATCACCATATTCATACAAATCAAAAGTCGCATAACGATAAAAATGCTCGACCATTTGCGTACGATCCTGCAGATAATCAGCCAGCGCGTCATAGCCACCTTCTACTTCGGCAATTTCATACAAAAATTCGGCTGCATCTGCACCTTCACGGAAAATCACAGAATTGATCATGCCACGCAATTGCTCATGCGTGAGATCGGCATAACGCTTTTCCAAAACGACAGCTTGAGCGAACTGCTCTGGCGTGACCAACAAATTCACCAATGACTCTTTCGATGCATCATATTCACGAATGATTGCCAGCAAATCTTTTGCGGGAAAATCATCTAGAGCGGCCACTAAAGCTTTATCTCCTTCGGTTTCAGCTAAGGTCGCCAATGCATGTTCGGCACCGGCAATATCGCCGACTAGGATTAAGCTTTGTGCTTCAACTAGGGCTGGGACACTCATATTTATTCCTTCTACATTTGTTTTTTGAAGATAGAAAATTCAACTGGCATAAGCAAAAATATGCTGTACCAAACCTACACTGAGACTTAATCCTTACGATCAAAGCCTTGCTCCGCGAGCCAGTCTGCGCCGGCTTCTTCCAAATCGATATCATCACCATCATCGCCATCGTCACGACCATGACGACCATAGTTGCCATCTAAGTCGCCGTTCTCATGCAATTGATCGTCTTCAGCCTGATCGTGCTCTTCTTCATCATCTTGATGCTGGTCTGCCGTCTTCGCCCGTGTTTGATGGCTACGACTCAAATACTCGAGACAAGCAGCAGTCACCATAAAGACATCGCCGTCGGCCTCTGACAAGACTAGCTGTCCCATTTTTTCTGCCCATGGCTCTAGTTTTACCGCAGCAGACAGACTACTCCAGGCAGGCAGCCTATTCGCTTCTTTCGATACTAAGCTTTCAAACGTCAATGGATTCATAAACAAGAAAGCATCATGAAACGCTGGTGCTAACATTTCTGGATTACTTGCCATCATCGGCAACAAAAACGCGAGCTGTTCGCGTTTTTCTTTGAGGCGATGACGCATCACATCCTTACCTTCGGAATCAGAACGCAAATCATCTAATTCGGCTTTATAAGCCAGCATCAATTCTTGAAAATAGCGTGAAAATTTCACTGCAATACTCCTGATAAATAATACTTCCAAATTTCTGTCGCAGTCTCCAATGGCGACTCTAACAAGTTACGCCTACGATTTTCATCATAAGAAGCCCGAGCAGCCTCATCTGACAGTACATCATAAGCTTCCTTAACCGCATGAAATTTAACTGGCGCTAACTCCGAACTATTGCGATCTGGATGAAACTCAGATGCTTTAATGCGATACGCTTTTTTGATATCGGTCAACGACGCATTGGTCGCCACACCGAGAATAAAATAATAGTCTTTCATGTCTTATCTACCTACAATGAAAGTCATTCGAGAGACACTTTGCATCCTAGAATTGAAAAATAATAGAAGCCTTGGGTCTGAGTGAAATACAAACTATAAACAAGCTCAAAATTTCAATAAAAGCACACAAGCAGATTCGTTTATCGGTCGCGAGGACCGCAAAAATACGAGTGCGCTTTAATTAATCTCATTAGCCGATATTAATGCTGATGACCATGCTCACCATGCACATGTCCATGTGCGATTTCTTCTTCAGTCGCAGTACGTATCGATAGGATTTCAGCATCGAAACGCAGTTTCATACCAGCCAATGGATGATTGCCATCAACAGTCACCATCCCGGCATCAATCGCCGTTACACGAAACTGCGCTGCTTCACCAGTTTCTGGATCACGTGTTTCAAACATCATGCCGACTTCCAAATCTGCTGGAAACAAGCCCACATCTTCTTCATGCACCAAACTCGGGTCAATTTCACCAAAAGCTTCCTCCGCTTCCATTGACACGGAAATAGTTTTACCAACTTCTTGCCCGTCTAACGCAGCTTCAACCGCTGGCAAAATATTGTCATAGCCGCCATGTAAATACACAATAGGATCATGATTCTTATCGATGATATTGCCTTGTTCATCAAACATGGTGTAGTTCAAAGTCACTACGGAGTCTTGAGTAATTTGCATAAAGATTTGAATGAAAAATAGTAAACAAGTGAAATGTGGTATTTCACAAAAGTATGCATTGTAACAGAGCGAAGACCGCACTCCTCCAGCAAAAATTAAGTAGGAAAGCTGATCTGCGTTAAAGAAACGCAGGGAAAACCTTTTTAATCAAGGGTTTTTCAATCATGACAAGCCAAAAAAAGAGCGCCTAGGGTAGAATTGCGCCTGTAGAAATTTCGCAGTGCTAATTCGCAGATAATTCGAAGATAGATGAGGATCGCGATTAGAAAAGGAGTTCTAAATAAGATTCTTAGTTTGTCGCATAAAGATTTCGACAAAACAGCAATTTTCAAAAACAAAAATAGTTAAATTAAGAACAAGCCATTGAGAATTCACTGCATCACAATTTAAATATCAAAGTTGGCCAAGGAAAACAATGAAACGTGTAGATGATTTTCGCCTGCGTCTAGGCAAACATGAACTTGTACCGATTATGATCGGTGGCATGGGCGTGGATATTTCAACCGCAGAATTAGCTTTAGTAGCAGCACGTTTACATGGTATCGGCCACATATCTGACGCATTGGTACATGATGTTTCTGATCGTCGTTTTGACACCAGTTTCATCAAAGACAAAACCAAACTTTATAAGTACAACATCAACAATTCCGACAAGACCGACATTAAGTTCGATTTAGAATTATTAGCCGAAGCGACCAAATTGCATATTGGTCGAACCATGGAAGCCAAGCAAGGCGATGGCATGATCTTCGTCAATTGCATGGAAAAACTCACCATGAATGGCCCGCGCGATACTCTACGCGTACGTCTGGCATCGGCTCTAGATGCGGGCATTGATGGGATCACCTTAAGTGCCGGCTTACATTTGGGGTCATTTGGTCTGATGGAAGATCACCCACGCTTTCGTGACGCCAAGTTGGGCATTATCGTTTCATCGGTACGCGCGCTACAATTATTTTTGCGTAAAAATGCCAAGCTTAATCGTCTACCAGACTATGTGATCGTCGAAGGCCCATTAGCAGGAGGACATCTTGGATTTGGCTTAGATTGGGCAAAGTATGATTTGCACACCATCGTTGTAGAAGTTTTGCAATATTTAAAAGATGAAAATCTGGCGATCCCAGTAATTGCTGCAGGTGGTATTTTCACGGGTAGCGATGCGGTTTCCTTCCTCGAAGCTGGCGCTGGCGGCGTACAAGTTGCAACCCGCTTCACGGTGACGAATGAGTGTGGCTTGCCAGACGACGTAAAGCAAGAATATTTCAAAGCACAAGAAGAACAAATCATTGTCAATACGATTTCCCCAACGGGTTATCCTATGCGTATGCTCAATAACACCCCGGCGATCGGATCCAATATTCGCCCTGGCTGCGAATCCTATGGCTACCTCTTGGACGGTAATGGCAATTGCTCTTACATCGAAGCATACAATCGCGAATTAGAAGCGAATCCTGACAACAAGGATTTCAAAGTCATGGATAAAACCTGTCTTTGCACTCACATGCGCAACTTCAAATGCTGGACTTGTGGTCAAACAACTTCTCGTTTAAAAGACACAACGCACCGCTTAGCTGACGGCACTTATGCTTTACTCTCGGCTGAGCACGTATTCCGAGATTATCAATTTAGCGTCAACAATGAAGTTGCATTGCCTGCTGAATTGCCGGTAGAACTATCGACATAACTGTTTTTATTTCGAAATACCAAAGCAAAAAGCGCTGATAGATTCAGCGCTTTTTTACATTCAAATCTCATTTTTTAGATACAAAAAAACGCAGAGCGCTTTTGAGCAGACTCTGCGTTTTCTTGAACTAGTTAAATCAACCCACCCAAACCCGTGCGTTTCTAAACATACGCATCCATGGAGAATCTTCACCAAAAGATTCAGGCGCCCAAGAATGTAGAACGCTGCGGAACACACGCTCAGCATGCGGCATCATCACGGTGAAACGACCATCGTCATTCGTGACGGAAGTTAAACCGCGTGGCGAGCCATTTGGGTTGTAAGGATAAGCTTCACTAGCATGACCATGATGATCAACAAAACGCATCGCTGCTTGCACCGAATTAATATCACCAGTAGTTGAGAAGTCAGCAAAACCTTCACCATGTGCAACGGCAATTGGAGTCTGCGTGCCCGCCATACCTTGTAAGAAAATCGATTTAGATTCCATAATCTCAACCATGGAAAAACGGCCTTCGAATTGCTCAGATTTATTCTTGGTGAACTTCGGCCAAGCAGTCGCACCTGGAATAATGGACTTCAAATTACTCATCATCTGACAACCATTACAGATACCCATACCAAAAGTATCGTCGCGATGGAAAAATTCAGAAAATTGCTCAGACATCATAGCGTTGAACAAAATCGTCTTCGCCCAACCTTCACCCGCACCTAAGACGTCGCCGTAAGAGAAGCCACCTACAGCGATCAAGCCTTTGAAGTCTGCCAACTTCGCACGACCTGCGATAAGATCACTCATATGAACGTCAACGGCAGTAAAGCCTGCCTTATGCATCACGTACGCAGTTTCGATATGGGAGTTCACACCTTGCTCACGCAAAATTGCGACTTTAGGACGTACACCTGTTGCGATAAACGGTGCTGCAATATCTGCTTGCGCATCGAAAGTGATTTTTGGTTGCATGCCTGGATCAGATTCATCCGCCAGACGTGCGTATTCCGCATCAGCACAAGCTGGATTGTCGCGCATGCGTGCGATTTGCCAGCTCGTTTTACTCCAAATTTGATGCAAGGCACTGCGAGATTCTTTATAGATTTCTTTCGCATCACGCATGAAAGAAATAATGCCGCTATTGTTCGGCTTACCGATTTCATGGCTGCATGCACCAAGATTATGTGCGCGCAAAACATCCATAACTTCACTACGTTGTTCAGTCCGAACTTGAATGACTGCACCAAGTTCTTCATTAAACAAGGCACGTAAAGTTAGCTCATTGCGACGCTCAGCCACTTGTCCAGCCCAATTCTTAGCGTCACCATGATCCGCAGCGTGTTCGCTTTCCATCGTCAGCATGTCAAGATTGATCGCTAAACCGCTGCGACCAGCAAACGCCATCTCGCACAATGTGCCATACAAGCCACCATCTGAACGGTCATGGTAAGACAGAATTTTTCCATCTTGAATTAAAGACTGAATCGCAGCAAAGAAAGCTTTCAAGTCTTCTGCACTATCGACGTCTGGTGTCTGATCGCCAAGCTTTTGCATAACTTGCGCAAACGCGGATGCCCCAAGACGATTCTTGCCACGGCCGAGATCAATCAAGATCAGGCTAGTGTCACCAGCATCCAATTTAATTTGTGGCGTTAAGCATTTACGAATATCGTACACCGGCGCAAATGCCGAAATGATCAAAGACACAGGTGAAGTCACTGACTTATCAGCGCCCTCATCTTTCCATGTGGTACGCATGGACAAAGAATCTTTACCGACCGGAATACTGATACCCAAAGCTGGACAGAGTTCCATACCGATGGCTTTAACCGTATCAAACAAAGCGGCATCTTGACCAGGTTGACCACAAGCCGCCATCCAGTTTGCTGAAAGCTTGATACTTTCGATACTGGAAATTGGCGCGGCCGCGATATTCGTAATTGACTCACCTACTGCCATACGGCCCGATGCAGCTGCATTGATCACCGCTAATGGAGTGCGCTCCCCCATAGACATTGCTTCGCCTAAATGGCCTTCTAAACTCATTGCAGTCACCGCGCAATCGGCGACTGGCACTTGCCATGGGCCGACCATTTGATCACGTACTGACATCGCACCAACTGAGCGATCACCGATTGTCACCAAAAACGATTTATCGCCCACGGTTGGCAAACTCAGGACTCGTTCGCCTACGACTTTCAAATCCATACCAGTCAAATCAATCGCTGGAAAATCACGCTTTACGTGTTCAACTTCGCGATGCATTTTTGGCGGCTTACCGAGCAATACGTTCATCGGCATGTCGACGGGCGCATTGTCATTGAGTGGATCAATAACTTTCAACTGACGTTCTTCTGTCGCCGTGCCGACGACGGCAAACAAGCAACGCTCACGTTCGCAGAAATACTGAAACAAAGCCAAGCTTTCCGGTGCAATCGCTAAGACATAGCGTTCTTGCGACTCATTACTCCAGATTTCTTTCGGCGCCATGCCGCTTTCTTCTAAAGGCACTTTACGCAAATCAAAAATCGCACCGCGCTTGGCGTCATTCGTGATTTCGGGGAACGCATTTGACAAACCACCGGCGCCGACGTCATGAATCGACAAAATTGGGTTGTTGTCACCCAATTGCCAGCAAGAGTTAATCACTTCTTGCGCGCGACGTTCCATTTCTGGATTGCCACGTTGTACTGAGTCAAAATCCAAATCTGCTGTATTAGTACCAGTCGCCATTGACGAAGCGGCACTGCCGCCCATGCCAATGCGCATGCCGGGACCACCAAGTTGAACCAATAAACTGCCGACGGGTAAATCAAATTTTTTCGTATGCTTATCGTTGATACTGCCGATACCGCCAGCAATCATGATGGGCTTGTGATAACCGTGTACGGTGCCGCCAACGTTCTGTTCGTAAGTACGGAAATAGCCACCCAAAACTGGACGACCAAATTCGTTGCTGAATGCAGCGCCACCGATTGGACCTTCAATCATAATTTGCAATGGCGAAGCGATACGGTCTGGTTTACCATATTGCTGTGTCGTCGCGTTATTGATCAAGACATCGCTGGCATTTTCCCAAGCTTGCAGATTGCCGGGTATATTCAAATTAGAAACTGTGAAGCCAGTTAAACCCGCCTTTGGCTTGGCACCACGACCAGTCGCACCTTCATCACGAATTTCACCACCAGCACCAGTGGAAGCGCCGGGGAATGGAGAAATCGCGGTTGGATGATTATGCGTTTCCACCTTCATCAAAGTGTGCGTCAGTTCCGTTGACGCTTGGTATTCATTGCCATTCGCCGCGCCATTTGGATAGAAGCGAGTGACGGTCGCGCCTTCCATGATGGAAGAGTTATCACTATAGGCAACGATCGTGCCTTTTGGTTGCAGCAAATGCGTGTTCTTGATCATGCCAAACAGCGAAATATCTTTTTTCTCGCCGTCGATAGTCCAGTCCGCATTGAAAATTTTATGACGACAATGCTCGCTATTGGCCTGTGCAAACATCATTAATTCGACGTCTGTGGGATTGCGTTTCGCGGCAATGAAAGCGTCAACTAGGTAATCAACTTCATCATCAGACAAAGCCAAACCTAGTGCGTTGTTGGCATCGACCAAAGCTGCTTTACCACCTCCCAAAACATCCACATACTCTAAAGGCTTAGCTTCTAATTCTGTGAAGAGACCACTCGCAGCATTCAAATCTTCCAACACCACTTCAGTCATACGATCGTGCAATAAAGCGATCACTCCTTGCTTGGAATCAGTATCAAGTTTTCTTGCTCCACCTAACAAACCTGATTTCACTTGCACAAAATATTGCACACCACGCTCTAAGCGTTTGATCTGCTGCATGCCGCAATTGTGCGTGATGTCAGTTGCTTTCGATGCCCAAGGCGAAATCGTGCCGAAGCGTGGAATAACGACAAAACTGTCGCCCTCTTCGCTACCAGCAAAAGCATCACCATAAACCAAGAGTGCTTTCAGACGATTAACGTCGACCTCATTTAATGGTGCTGACGTGTCAATAAAATGCGCATAGCGTGCAGTCACACCAATAATATTGGCATCAACAGCTTGCAGGCGGGACAGTAAGTTCTTAGTACGGAAGGCAGACAGGGCGTTAGAGCCTGGCAATATCAACATGATGTGAATGTAGTTGAGGCAAAGTGACTGATTTCTCGGGCTCGTGCCAGCAATATCACGAGAGAGCACAGACAGATCGCGGGTTGGAACGGAAAGCGCGATTATACCTTGATGTACGCTTTCTCTCCAGCATGATCTTTACGAGAAGTATGCACGAACGTATGCGACAAATTAAACGTCGCCACTTGAGCTAATACTATTTAGTCAATCTCAAACTCGCCAACGTCATCCCTGCATTGACAAAGCCTTAGTATCGTTTCGCTTATACGTATCGAAATCCCGCCAAGCTAAGCAATCGAGGAGAGGCTTATCGCTTGAGCAATACGGATTACCTAA
>JAYVHZ010000614.1:0-2632 GCA_043770645.1 Undibacterium sp.
GCCGAAAACCCCGATTTCAAAACCATAGTGGTCGAGCCCGGCGAACCCTTTGAAATCGAAGGCCTGGCCGTAGGCCTGATTCGCAACAGCATGCTCATGTAGCCTTGCTCATGTAGCCAGTTAATCAGGCCTTCATAGGGTCTGTTCCATCGCATTTTGAATGCTGGCGTACACCAGCTGGGCCGCCGCATTGCCGTTTTAATTGTGTGATTTATTTAGGAGATTTACCATGAACCCGCTATCGCTACTCATCGCTCCGTTACAATCTATTGTTTTGTTTTTTGCACCGCATGCCGTAGGCACCAAGCCGCTGGGTATGCGCAGCTTTGTGCGCAGCCCTGTTCCCAGTACGGCACCTTCCGCTGCACCTCATGCTGCACCGGGAAGTGCAGTACTACGCACCTCGCGCATCACCTACCCCAGCACCATGCCCCACATCAGCGCCAAGCCCATACACCGAGTGCGCGTAGTGCGCAACATCGACACAGCCCTACCCGCAGACCGCGCAGGCCGCATGGTAGTGTCGGGTCGTTTTGCAGATGTGTGTGCAGAGCTAGACCGCTTAGCATCTATGGAGATGCGCACTGCTTAATTGCTAATCAAGCCTTTAGTTGGTTTTAATTCCCCCTTAGCAACGCATGATGTCCTTGTTTAGCCGTGGCGGGCGGCGGGACATATCGCTGGGGAGACCTCCGCGAACATGCGATGCAGGTAGTAGTCATCTATAGCTGTTGGGCCGCACCTCGCTACAGTTTCCCCATCGATAAGATCCCACCACTTCACCCAGGTCGATGCTTTTGGGAGACACGCAGGGTGGAGTTTGTAGATTTCATACAATCAGCATCCAAACCTACAATGCGTCATTCAAAAAATTTCAGCTTAAGGTTGTTTAAACCACCATATGACGATGACAACATTTCGTATGACAAGTACTTAAGATACTTTGCACCCTGCGTAGTTTGGCTCTATCTTTAATAAAGCACACGACTAAAGCTCGAACTATATTAAAAATTAATGTAAATCTGACCCCAATTCACTCCACACTTATCGCTATCTAGCGACGTAACTTTATTTTTGAGGATTTTTTTGTTCTATCTCAATTGATTTAGTTATTTTTATGAGTTGCGTTAAGCTGTCCATAGCAAATCTAGTGTCAGGCTCTTTAGGCCAGCGAATGATATTTTTTATTGCAAGAAGTCTGCGAATTCGACCCAAAGAAGTCATTAGACATGTCCCGTACGCTTTCCAAGCATCGTTTCCCTCTTCGCGCTGACCTTCAACCTCAAAAGAAGTAGTAAAAACTCTTTTCATTCCGGAGAGACTTGGATGATCAAAGTAGGCGTTGACATCTAAATCGAAATTGCCGTTCTCTCCTTTGACGTTAACGATCAAACTGCGGTCTATCGCTTCAACTCTATACTCAAGCGTAACTTGCTCATTGGACCGCCTGCCTTTAGGCTCTTTAATAACATTTATAGTCAATTGTATTTTGCCGGCTGACTGACTTATTTGTGTTCCCATTATTTCCCACACAAGCGGGATTGAAGAGAAACCGAAATCAGGTTTAATAGTGATCTGGTTATCGTATTGGATGGCCCAAACTTGAGCTCCTTTGCCAATTGAGGCGCAATCATTAAGCGTTATATCTGCAGGTTCAGGTGCGGACTGTGATACGTATTGCTCACTCACGAACGTACTAAAAGCGATTGGACTTTCGAGCTTTAACCTTGCGCTTACGCTGTAAGCTCCTGCATTACATCCAGAAGCAACTGTGCTTCTAAATTTATTGTCGGTAGGTGAGAAGGTTAAATCAAGGCGCCGAGAGTTTTGTTTTAATAAAGCCAAGAGTAAATCAGCTCCAGAAAACTGTTTCTCAAAGATAAAAACGGTACCTCTGCAGTCAGAAAAATTATTGAGTTCTTTGGTTGCAAAATCCACGAACTCTGACATTAAAGGGGGTAGCCCTGCAATTTTTTCAAATTTTTTAAGCAAAGTTATAAATGTTTTGGCATCCTTACCACCCCCCCCCCAACATAACCCATTCCCATGTTGATACCTATCATGGCGAATTTGATCAGTGTGAATTCGTCAAACTCGAATGTACTGCTTTTCCAAGAGGTGCGATTTTGTGGCGGGTAGTTTGAGAGGGTAGCATTTGTGCCCGCAATCATCTCAAGATAGCCGTCGTCGGGTGTCGGAAACTGGCCCGCGCCAACCATCGAATCAGAAGTATTGGGGCCTGCATCTAAAATTGCGGTGAAATGCAACCCATCGCGTGCGCCCCAAGGACTATTGGTTGTCGATTTGGATTCGTGGCAAATCAAATCAACTGGTGTGAGTGAAAATTTCATTTGTATCTCCCTGATATATACGTTTTATCAGTAATGTATCTTTTCCTAAGTTATTTATGATCGCAACTTATATTACAAACTGTTGTCGATGAGAAAAAGCTGGGAAAGTGAGGCTGGCTCCGTTTCGTTCAAAAATTGAGAGGCCCTGATTGCGAGCTTTTGCTGCGGTGCTTTAGTAATCTAATGGCCTCGCAGCTATTCTTTGATAGCGACAAATTCTTTGTGAAGTCAAGTTTAAATGACAGCAAACCCCAAAGGATTAGGTATGTTCAAAAGTGCAG
>JAYVHZ010000615.1:0-6956 GCA_043770645.1 Undibacterium sp.
AAATCGCATTTGCAATCGGTATTCCGGTGTCCAAAGCAACGCGCGAAATCCCAGCACCGGATTCATTAGACACCAATTCAAAATGGTAGGTTTCGCCACGAATCACAGCGCCCAAAGCGATCAAGGCATCAAACTGGTGGGTTGCAGCTAATTTCTGCAAAGCCAGAGGAACTTCCAGTGCGCCGGGTACAGTGACATGCAAGATGTCTTCATCCATGACACCTAAATTATTGAGTTCCTGCAGGCACGCGTCCAATAATCCTGCACCAATGTTGTCATTAAACCGTGCCTGCACGATACCGACTCGCACGCCGACGCCATCTAAATTTGTCTCATAATGTCCAACTGTCATTTCATTTCCTTTCGAGCCTGTCTGGCTGTATGCATATACGTTTCAACGATCTCACTCACTACGTTGTATTTTTTGCTTATTTCAGTGAAATTTAAGGTGGATTTTTGGGACTATCAAGATAACCTGTGACCTCTAGGTTAAAACCTGTCATGGACGGCATCTTACGCGGATTGGCTAATAAACGCATTCTTCCAACGCCAACATCTTTTAGAATTTGCGCCCCGATACCGTAAGTTCGCAAATCCATGCGTGCGGCACGACCTTGTGGACGTTTTTCTGGTGTGTCCAAAGCATTAAATTGCGCGAACAATTGTTCTGCGGTTTCCTCACAGTTGAGCAGAACCATTACACCACTGTCACTTTTCTTAATCGCCGCCAAAGCACTCGCGATGCTCCAAGAATGGGTAGAGACTTCGCTTTCTAGCAGGTCCAAAATAGACACAGGTTGATGCACTCTCACCAAAGCTTCTTTAGTCGCATCAATAGTGCCATGAACCAAGGCTAAATGTGCCGAATTACTTGGCAGATCGCGATAGACAATAGCAGAAAACGTCCCATGCACGGTATGCATATCACGAACTGCAACCCGTTGAACCATGCTTTCATTCTGACTACGGTAGCGTATCAAATCCGCAATCGTGCCGATTTTCAAACCGTGAACCTCAGCAAATTCCATTAAATCTGGCAGTCGTGCCATGGTCCCGTCATCTTTCATGATCTCACAGATCACAGAAGATGGATTCAGCCCAGCCAATTCTGCAAAATCACAACCAGCCTCGGTATGACCAGCTCGCATTAGCACGCCACCCTTTTGTGCTTTAAGTGGAAAAATATGACCCGGCTGCACAATATCGTCGGCAGTCATTTTTGGGTCAACGGCGACTTGGATGGTACGTGCACGATCTGCGGCCGAAATACCCGTTGTAACACCTTCAGCAGCCTCGATTGACACAGTGAAATTGGTACCATAAGCCGTGCCATTGCGTGTCGACATCATGGGCAAATTGAGCTGTTCGCAACGCTCTTCCGTCAATGTCAAACAAATTAGACCGCGCCCGTACTTCGCCATGAAATTAATTGCTTCAGGGGTTACAAATTCTGCAGCTAAAACTAGGTCTCCCTCGTTTTCTCTATCTTCTTCATCAACCAAAATGACCATGCGCCCTGCGCGCAGCTCTTCAATGATTTCTTGGGTGTTCGATAGTTTCATTCCGTTTTCCTATGTGAAGTCGCTGACTCAGTCTTGTTTTTAGCAATTTTTCGCAAGCCTCTATTCTAAAGGATTTATCCCGAACAGCTTGCATTACCAATTCGACAGTCATCACTTCAAGCGTGACCGTCATTAACAAAATGAGGGATTACAGCATCCGCGCCAACAAAGCTTTATCGTATTTCGCATCGAGTGGAATCCTTACTTTGTGTCCGGCGCCACCAATAACCTCAATTGCTTCATTATGCTTATTGCGTATCTGTGCTAAATCGACGATCTCGTTTCCACTTGGATGGATAATCTCGATCTTATCGCCAACAGAAAAACGATTCTTCACTTCAACTTCCGCCCAGCCATCGGCAACTGACAAGACATTTCCAACGTACTGGCTGCGATGGGCTTTCGAAACACCTTCCATGTAGTTTTGATGTTCTTGGGTATGATGGCGCTGATAAAAACCATCAGTGTAGCCACGATTTGCAAGGCCATTTAATTCGCCTAACAACTGTTCATTAAATGGACGACCAGCTACAGCATCATCAATCGCGCGTCGATAGGTTTGTGCTGTTCGAGCAACATAGTATAAAGACTTGGTGCGTCCCTCAACTTTGAGGGAATCAACACCAATTTTCGCCAGACGTTCGACGTGTTCAATTGCCCGTAGATCTTTCGAATTCATGATGTAAGTGCCATGATCATCTTCCAAGATCGGCATGAAACTCCCAGGGCGCCCTGCTTCTTCGATCAGATACGGACGATCGGCTAATGGATGTCGTGGCATATCACCCATCGCAGAGAAAGATTGATTTGCTTCCTCCAGAGCCTTATTGAAATCAAATTTGATAGTTTCAACGGGAATGCGTTGCAGGTCACCAGTTTCATTTTCGGTCGCGTTTTCGACCTTGTAATCCCAACGACAAGAATTGGTACAAGTACCTTGATTCGGATCACGATGATTGAAGTAACCCGATAATAAGCAGCGACCTGAATAGGCGATGCACAAAGCACCGTGCACAAACACTTCGAGTTCCATTTCTGGACAGCGCTGTTTGATTTCTTCAATCTCGTCCAAGGACAATTCGCGTGACAGAATCACACGGGTTAAACCAATCTTTTGCCAAAATTTGACGTCAGCCCAATTCACTGCGTTCGCTTGTACGGAAAGATGCACATTCACCTCTGGCCATTTTTCACGCACCATCATGATCAAGCCAGGATCGGCCATAATTAAGGCATCCGGCTTCATTGCAATCACCGGCTCCATATCATTGAGATAGGTTTTCAGTTTTGAGTTATGTGGAAAGATATTACTAGCGACAAAAAACGATTTACCACGAGCGTGAGCACCATCAATTCCTTGCTGCAAAATATCCAGAGTAGAAAACTCGTTGTTTCGCGCACGCAAGCTATAGCGTGGCTGTCCGGCGTACACCGCATCGGCGCCAAAATCAAACGCTGCGTGCATTTTTTCTAAAGAACCAGCAGGCAATAACAATTCAGGCGCCTTCAATTGTTTCGAGGACGAATGTGACATGGAAACACCATCTAAAAAATATTGCGCATCAAGACCATCTCGTGCGCACAAGGTTAATCAATTTTGTGCCAGTCTAGCGACTGATAACTTCCCGCATACTGAGTTACAACAAACTCCCTGTTTTCTTTTCCAGCCGATCTTGGCGAAAAGCCATAATCTCATTGAAGATCAAAGCCCCTAAAACTACAGCGCCGCCCATTAGGGTCGCTTTAGCAGGTTCCTCTCCAATTGCCAACCAGACCCAAAATGGTCCGAGCACCACTTCTAACAAGGAAAGTAAGGATATTTCTGGTGCGCTTAAGCCTTTTGCAGCATGCACCATGATCATGCACGGCAAACCTAATTGAAACACACCCAAAGTCGCCAAAATCAAGATGTCATGCGTAGAAGTCGAAAACGGCAAGGCGAATGGCAACATCAACAATGCAGATAAAACACCGCCGACTAACACAGCCGGAATTAGATCCACATGCTGCCCACCTTTTTTCAAAATAATGACATTCGCCGCCACTGCAAAGGGAACACAAAGTGCCAGCATCACACCGATTAAGCCACGCGGGTCTAGTTTAGAAAATCCATCAATAAACATCCACAACATGCCGCAAAACGCGACGACAATCGCGAGCCAAGTACGACCTGGAATTTTTTCCGACAAAAAAATCCACGCAAAAATTGCGGTCAATAAAGGTGCAAAACTCTCAACGATTAATGCATTGGCTACGGTCGTCATGGTCAACGCCAACATGAAGCAAGTAAACATCGCTGCCCACATCACCCCAGAGGCCAATCCATAGCGACCTAAATTTTTTAGCTTTTGCCCAAACTGCGCTTTATGCTGCCAAGCCAAGACCGCACCAACAAACAGCGCCGCAAAAAAACTACGCCAAAAACTCACTTCAAAACCACGTGCAGATTCCAAATGACGCGATAAGACACCCGCCGTGCTCCACATTGTGGGCGCGATGATCATCAACAATAGAGCCATTTTGTGGCTAGGTTGCCGCATGCACAATCTCCGACTTAAAAAGCAGAAACCCGCTTGATGTGACATCAAGCGGGCTTATGTTGAAACTAATTTAAAACTGATTAAGCGTCGCGAGATGCTTTTTTGCGTTCATGTTCCTTCAAGAAGCGCTTACGCAAACGAATACTCTTCGGCGTTACTTCTACTAATTCGTCATCTTCAATGAATTCAACTGCGTATTCCAAACTCATTTGAATTGGTGGCACCAAACGCACCGCTTCGTCTGTACCAGAAGAACGCACGTTTGTTAATTGCTTACCTTTAATTGGGTTCACAACCAAATCGTTATCACGTGAATGAATACCGATGATCATGCCTTCATATACTGGATCGTTGTGAACTACGAACATACGACCGCGGTCTTGCAGCTTCCAGATCGCGTAAGCAACAGCGGCGCCATCATCTTGAGAAACTAACACACCGTTACGACGCCCAGCCATTTCACCCTTGGTATTATCCACCGGCGCATATTCATCAAACACGTGACTCATCAAACCAGTACCACGTGTTAATGTCATGAACTCGCCTTGAAAGCCGATCAAGCCACGTGCAGGAATACGGTATTCCAAACGCACACGACCTTTGCCGTCCGGTTCCATATTTTGCAAGTCACCGCGGCGGCGACCGAGTTCTTCCATCACACCGCCTTGATTATTTTCTTCAACGTCAACTGTCAAGTTTTCATACGGCTCATGACGGACATCGCCAACCATTTTAAAAACAACGCGCGGACGGGAAACCGCTAATTCAAAACCTTCACGACGCATGTTTTCGATCAAAATCGTCAGATGCAATTCACCGCGACCAGAAACTTCGTATGTGGAGTCATCACCTTCAGCTTGCACAACGCGCAAAGCCATGTTGGATTTCAATTCACGATCTAAACGATCGCGGATTTGACGTGTCGTCACGAATTTACCTTCGCGACCCGCTAGTGGTGAGTTATTCACCATGAAGTTCATCGTCAATGTTGGCTCGTCGATCTTCAACATTGGCAAACCTTCCGGCGTATCCGGGGCACAAATGGTAGAGCCGATACTGATTTCTTCGATACCGTTGATCAAGACGATATCGCCGGCCAATGCTTCATCAGCCAATACGCGATCCAAGCCTTTAAACGTCAATACTTGATTGATACGTGCACGGGTTGGCTTATCTTCAGGACCATTCATCCAAACAACATCTTGACCAGCACGAACACGACCGCGCAAGATACGGCCAACACCAATCTTACCAACGTAAGAAGAATATTCCAAAGACGTGATTTGCAATTGCAATGGGCCATTTGGATCATCTTCACGTGCTGGGACGTGCTTCAAAATCGCATCAAACAATGGTTCCATATTGCCTTCACGCACGGTATCTTCGAGACCGGCGTAGCCTTTAAAACCAGACGCGTAAACGATAGGGAAATCTAATTGCTCATCGGTTGCACCGAGTTTATCGAACAATTCAAATGTCGCGTTAACTGCTTTTTGTGGATCGGCATTTTCACGATCAACCTTATTGACAACCACGATAGGTTTCAAACCTAAAGCCAAAGCTTTACGTGTGACGAAACGGGTTTGTGGCATTGGACCTTCTTGCGCATCAACTAGCAACAACACACTATCGACCATAGACAAGACACGTTCTACTTCACCACCAAAATCAGCATGGCCTGGGGTATCAACGATGTTGATGTGCGTGCCTTTGTATTCCACTGCACAGTTCTTGGAAAGAATCGTAATACCGCGTTCTTTCTCAATATCATTGGAATCCATAACGCGATTATCAACTTGTTGATTATCACGGAAAGTACCAGATTGGCGCAGCAATTGATCCACAAGCGTAGTTTTGCCGTGGTCAACGTGGGCGATAATGGCGATGTTGCGAATAGCGCGTGTATTGTTGGTCATGATTGTATTTATTTGGGAGGTGATTCGAATAACCGACGATTATAGCATGCTGCAATGCAAAACTTGCGTCCTCATTACAATCAATGCAGATATTTTCGTCATTATTTCAAAGACTTACTACGCATTGATGACAAAAAGATGAATTTCCAGCACGCCCACACTATCTTTCACCACGCCAGTCTTTGTTTTAAAAAATCCCCTCAACCAATACGAACGCAGAAAATTTAAAGAAATACTCTTGAAATATCAAGTTAGCACCACACCTGTTGAACACTCAAGTTCATTCATCGACTCCGTCAATTCTTAAATATCGAGGAAAGCATGTCAGAAAAACAAACCCTGGGATTTCAAGCTGAAGTTTCACAATTACTTCAATTAATGATTCATTCTTTGTATTCAAACAAAGAGATTTTCTTGCGAGAGCTCATTTCAAACGCTTCAGATGCGTCTGATAAATTGCGTTTTGAAGCGATTAATGATGCCAGCCTATTTGAAAATGATTCCGAATTAAAAATCAAGGTCAGTTTCGATAAAGCAGCACGCACACTCACAATCAGCGATAACGGCATCGGCATGACACGCGATGATGCAGTCAATCATTTAGGCACCATCGCCAAATCTGGCACCAAAGAATTTTTCTCTAAATTGTCTGGCGACCAGCAAAAAGACGCGGCTATGATTGGACAGTTTGGTGTTGGTTTCTACTCTGGTTTTATCGTTGCCGAAAAGATGACAGTGGAATCACGTCGTGCTGGTACTGCGGCAAATGAAGGCGTGCGCTGGGAATCAGCTGGCGCCGGCGACTTCAGCGTAGAACAAATTACCAAAGAAGATCGCGGCACTTCTATCACTTTGCATTTGCGCGAAGGCGAAGATGATTTCCTCTCTTCTTGGAAACTCAAGTCCATTATCCGTACTTATTCCGATCACATCAGATC
>JAYVHZ010000616.1:0-3423 GCA_043770645.1 Undibacterium sp.
GAGAGCGGTGACTTACTGGCAAATTCCTAAGATGAAGATTGAATCAGCTGTTTTGAATCCGAGCATGAGATAGTCATGAGTTTAAGATGAATTGAAGGGGCGTTAAGCAGTCGACCGTTCTGAAATAATCTTTTCTGGATGATGAACTCAGGCATAATCCTGTAAAAGCGTTTCGATTCGAAGCGCTTTTTGACCTTGTGTTTCGTGCTCAGCCTTCGATTAGAGTGGCGAATAGCGAGCAGCTAGGATAAAGAGAAAATATGCAGAATGAAGATAGTGTAAGTAGTAAAGGGACGCTTCAACATAGCGCAGCACCTGTAGCTTTGGGCGAGCGGATAGCGGTCTTAGATGTGATTCGAGGATTCGCCTTAATCGGCATTTTTTTGATGAACATCGAATTTTTTAATCGTCCGGTCGGCGAGCTAGGCGAGGGAATGCCGCCTAATTTACAAGGGCTTGATTGGTTGGTGTCTTATTTCATCGCCTATTTTGTTACCGGAAAATTCTGGACTATTTTTTCTCTCTTGTTTGGTATGGGTTTTGCGTTAATGTTGACGCGTGCTGAAGCCAAATCACAAGATTTTTTGCGCCCTTATCTAAGACGTTTAATCGCACTGGCGCTGTTTGGTGTGTTGCATCACATTCTTATTTGGCCAGGGGATATTCTGTTTAGTTACGCGATTGCAGCGACAGGATTGCTATTGATTTTGTTTTGCAAACTGCGTTGGATTCTAGTTGCCGCCTTAGTGATCGCTATATTGGCCTTTGTGCCAGGTTTAAATTCTATCGGTTCCTTGGCGATGGCATTGGTTTTGTGTACGGGAATCGCTTTTCTATTGCGGACAGAAAGGCTTTTCAGTTTCTTCGGCGTATCTCTGCCGATTACGAGCGCAGTCTTGAGTGTTATGGCTTTGATCGCCTTAATCCTAAGTGTCATCGGCTTTGTCGTTCCTGCTGTAAGCGATTTGCGTGTTGCGATTTTCTTTGCAGGATTTTTATTGTTGTTGGCCTATTTATTCTTGCGTGCATTTCAACCTATCGAAGCACGTCCATGGAAAATTGGCGCACTGTTGTATAGCTTCTTGTTCACGATGATGATTTTTGGGACGGGAGTCGAGTATCTTCAAACCCATAACGCGACGAACGCTTCTGAACAAACGGTGAAAGTCAAAAGCGAGCAAGACGAGCGCAAAGCTGAAAAAAAGTCTGAACAGAAGAAAAAGGAGCTTGAAATTCGGCAAGAGAAAATGGCCGATAATAAGTTGGAGACACAGATTTTAATGAAGGGTAGTTACTTCGAAGCGCTGAAATTTCGCGCCAAGGAATTCGTGGAAAACTGGTCAAATATCGTGATTTTTAGTGTGCTGATTAATTGTATGTTTTTGATCGGGTTTTGGTTTGTGCGTTCTGGCGTGATGGAAAACACCCGAGCGCATTTGCCGATGTTTAGAAAGTTAGCACTGTTCGGTCTGCCGCTTGGAATTGGCTTGGGTATTGCGGGTAGCTTGATTGCGACTGCACCAATTAATGGATCGGAAGGTGATCCTTTCTATGTGGCGACAGGTCTACTTTATTTGGGAAATTTACCTGCTTGTTTAGGTTATGTGAGTTTGATCGTTTTGATGCTCAATAGCGGTGGTTTATTTGCAAAGCTAGAGCTGTTAGCACCATATGGTCGGATGGCTTTGACTAACTATTTATCACAGTCTGTTATCTGCTCGCTGCTGTTTTACAACTATGGATTCGGCTTGTACGGCATGTCGCGCGCTTATCAAGTCCTGGTCGTAATCTCGATTGTGATCTTGCAGATCGGCTTTAGTCATTGGTGGCTGCGTCACTTCCGCTATGGTCCTATGGAGTGGGTATGGCGAGCCATCACTTATTGGAAAATGCCAGCATTTAAGAACTAAGCCCTCGGAAAGAAAAAAAGGTTTAAGGACGCCATCGTGGCAGTCTTTAAACCTTTTTAGTATTTTCTACCGTAGATGAATGGTGCTTATAAAACGCTTATAAGATGCTTATAAAACCTTACGCAACCAATTGCCAATATCGATAATTTCTTGCGGTGATACTGAATGTTGCATCCAGTAGTCATGCCATTCGATCTTGTAACCAAGACTGAGCAAAAGATCGCGCGACTGTTGTGCTCGCTGAATTGGAATCACTGGATCGCTCGTGCCATGGACCAAAAAGATCGAGGTATCTTGATTGGCGATATGACGTTCCTCTGCGACTTTGTCTGCTAAAGGGACATAGCCAGACAATCCCATAATGCCGGCGAGTTTTTGTGGATGACGCAGACCCGTTTGCAAACTCATCGCACAACCTTGTGAGAAGCCAGCGAGGATAATTTTGTCGGTGGCAATCCCACGTGAATTTTCGCGTGCAATTAAAGCGTCAATATGTTGTTGAGAGAGTCTTAAGCCAGTCTCATCCTCGCGCTTGTTGATGTCAGTTCCAGCGGCGGCAATGTCATACCAAGCCCGCATGATGTAACCACCATTTAAGGTCACTGGGATTTGTGGCGCATTGGGAAAAACAAAACGTATTGCTGGGCAGTCGCGCAAGTCCAATTCTTTGACGATAGGTACAAAGTCATTCGCATCGGCACCTAAGCCATGCATCCAGATGATCGCGGCAGTCGGATTGGCACCGCTTTCGATTTCTACGGTTTCTAAGATGTCAGTAGTCATGATTGATTGAGAATGGTTAAGCGTCAGTGTTTTTCACGCGAAGTGCAGATTTGGGACGGAATACTTTGCAGACCGCCTCATGTGTTTCGATATAAGGGCCACCAATCAAATCAATGCAATAGGGCACAGCGGCAAAAATGCCAGCGACGACTTGTTTGCCTTCAGCGTCCTTTAAACCTTCTAAGGTTTCTTTAATTGATTTTGGCTGACCTGGTAAATTCAAAATTAATGCAGCGTGATCAGCAGTTTCGCGGATCACTGCAACTTGACGCGACAAAATGGCGGTCGGCACAAATTGCAAACTGATCTGGCGCATTTGCTCACCAAAGCCTGGCATTTCTTTGGTCGCAACGGCGAGCGTGGCTTCTGGCGTGACATCGCGTCTCGCTGGCCCTGTGCCGCCAGTCGTGATGACCAAATCGCAGCGGGCTTGATCAACCAGGTCGATTAAAGCTTGTTCGATCGCTGGACGTTCATCTGGGATTAAGCGTGTTTCCATTACCCACGGCGTGCTCAGTGCAGCACCAAACCAAGTTTGCAAAGCTGGTAGACCTTGATCTTGATACACACCGCTAGAGGCGCGGTCAGAAATAGAAACAAGTCCGATTCGTAGCGGGCGATCTAAATCAATAGTCGTCATCTTCTGCGTCTGCATCATCGTCTGCCTCATTGGCGACTTTGTTTTTGCGCTGGATATCTTTCAAAATCTGAAAAATTTCGCGATAAGCTT
>JAYVHZ010000617.1:0-4164 GCA_043770645.1 Undibacterium sp.
TGAATCAAGCCCGTACTATTCGATTACCAGTGCACGTCGTGCGTGAGCTGAATCAAATTTTACGCGCCAAGTATCATCTGGAATCGCAACAACGTGACGGTAAAGATGCAACGATTGACGATATTGCCCATTTAGTCAACCGACCTTTAGATGAAGTGCAAGATATTCTAGCCTTGTCTGAACACGCCATGTCACTCGACACGCCATTAGATGGTGATCCTCAAAGTAGTTTGTTGGATATGTTGCCGGGCGACAGTAATCATGGGCCAGACGCTTTGGCCGAACATCATGAAGTGACTGTATTGGTGCGCGAATGGCTATCAAAATTCCCGGATAAACAAAGAATTGTGATCATGCGTCGCTTTGGTCTCGACAATGATGATCCAGTTACTTTGGAAACTTTGGCCGACGAAATGGGGATTACGCGGGAGCGGGTACGTCAAATTCAACAAGAAGCTTTAATTAAACTAAAGCGTAGCTTTGTCTCAAGGGGTGTGGGCAGAGATGCTTTACTCTAATACAGGCTTTAGAGCTACCCTTTTTTCAACTTAACATACGTAATGCCGAGTTTTGATCTGACGATTAAAACGGTATAATCTCTGCTTCTTTGAATCCACTATCCTCTAGACGCGATCGCGTCATTTTTGCCTATCATGAATACAATCAATATCCGTTCCTTAGACATGGACGCGCGCGGCGTTGGTCATCTCGAAAATGAAGATGGCAGTCAAGGGAAAGTCGTTTTTGTCGAAGGCGCTTTGCCTGGTGAAGTCGTCAGTTTTAATACTTATCGCAAAAAGCCTAGCTGGGAAGCCGCAACACTAGGTGCGATTGTGAAAGAGTCTTCGCAAAGAATTACCCCAAAGTGTGCACACTACGGTGTGTGTGGTGGGTGCTCTATGCAACATCTGGAACCGAATGCCCAAGTGGCGATGAAACAGCGAGTGTTGGAAGATAACCTTGGACATATAGGTAAAGTAAAGCCAGAAATGGTCATGCGACCAATTTTTGGCCCAACATGGGGTTATCGTTATCGTGCCCGTTTGTCAGTCAGAAATGTGCATAAAAAGGGCATTGTACTGGTTGGCTTTCATGAAAAAAAATCGCGCTATGTCGCCAATATGGAAACCTGTGAGATTTTGCCTCCACATGTTTCTAAGATGTTGATGCCTTTACGCGATTTGATTACGTCCTTGACGATTATTGAAGCCTTGCCACAAATTGAATTGGCTATTGGTGAGAATGTTACCGCGATGGTACTTCGCATCATGCAACCGCTAGGTGATGGTGATGCTGAAAAATTGAAAGCCTTTTCTGATCTTCATCAAGTACAATGGTGGTTACAAACAGCAGGGCCAGATAGCGCTGAGCCTTATTATCCTGCGGAAACGGATCTACATTATTTGTTGCCAGAATTCGGCGTCAAAATGCCGTTTAAACCCACCGATTTTACCCAAGTTAACCATCACATTAATCGTGTCTTAGTCGCGCGTGCATTGCGACTATTAGATGTACAAAAAGACGAGCGTATTTTGGATCTTTTCTGTGGCTTGGGTAACTTCACTTTGCCAATCGCGACACAAGCGCGTGAAGTCGTGGGCATCGAAGGCAGTGCAGCTTTAACTGAACGTGCATTGGCGAATGCCAAATCCAATGGACTCGATACTAAAACTTCTTTTGCCACGCGTAATTTGTTCGAAGCGAAAGCAGAGGATTTTGTCGCACTCGGTAAGTTCGACCGATTCCTAATTGATCCACCACGCGATGGCGCAATGGCGGTTTGTCAGGCCTTAATTGAACTCAGTAAGTTCGCACCAGAATTACTTCCTAAACGTATTGTATATGTGTCTTGCAGTCCATCGACATTAGCGCGCGATGCTGGCATGTTGGTCAATGAAGCGGGTTACAAAATGAGTAAAGCTGGTGTAGTCAATATGTTCCCACATACCTCGCATGTAGAGTCAATGGCAGTGTTTGATTTGCTTTGAACTTTTACGCTTCGCAATACAAAAAGCCGACTGTTATGTCGGCTTTTTGCTCAACTCATTAACGCGAATCCGGCTTCAACTCTTGCAAAATCGTTGTGGCAATCTCTTCGATGGATTTTGCAGTTGACGATAGCCACCGTATACCTTCACGTTTCATCATCGCCTCGGCCTCGTTCACTTCGTAACGACAATTTTCCAATGACGCATATTTACTGCCAGGACGGCGCTCATTGCGGATCTCTGATAGGCGTTCGGGGGCAATACTGAGACCGAATATCTTCCCTTTAAATTCAGGCAAAGCGGAGGGTAATTTGCCGCGTTCAAAGTCATCTGGAATTAGTGGATAGTTGGCCGCTTTAATCCCATACTGCATTGCCAAATATAGCGTGGTCGGCGTCTTACCTGAACGTGAGACGCCAACCAAAATCACATCGGCCATCGAAAGGTTTTTGTTCGATTGCCCATCGTCGTGTGCCAGTGAAAAATTAATCGCTTCAATCCGGTTTTTATATTCCTCAGTATCCGCGATATTATGGCTGCGACCCACCGTGTGTGTCGATTTAATGCCGAGTTCTTCTTCCAAAGGTGCAACAAATGTTTGAATCAAATCCATGTGCAAGCCCTTGGATTTGAAAATTACATTGGCTAAATCTGGTTTTACCAAGGTAGAGAACACGATAGGTCGATTACCGGTTAACTCAAAGGCTTCGTTAATACGCCTTACCGCATCTTCCGCTTTGTCAATATCATCGATAAAAGGCAAGCGAACTTGCTTAAATTTGAGGTCAAATTGCGTGATGACGGAGTGTCCAAAAGCTTCGGCTGTGATACCAGTACCATCAGAAACGAAAAAGACCGTGCGATTAGCGGGGGGAAGAACGGGAGAGTGGTGATCTGGCATAGAGAATTGTTATCAAATGGGTAGTCGAATGTTGCGGGAAATTGTACAGTAATCCATCCAGAATCAGCTTATTGTATGGTGAATTTTCAAGATTAGATATATCAAGTAAAAAATCCAAAAATTTGATGAGCCAAATGTGATTTTTGCAGCGCACAAGGTAAAATGCCACCAGATCATAAAGTTGTTCTTGGCGACAGAAAAATAAGAGAGCCATACTAACAACGACGCAGTGCGAAAGATTTCTTATCATCAAAAAAGAGGTTGTTATGTCTAACGCAGCAAATATCGAGGCAAGCAGTGAATCTGTGTATGTTGCCTCGTTCGAAAACTTACGGATGACTGATGTTGATTCCGTAGGTGGTAAAAATGCTTCACTTGGCGAAATGATTAGCCAGCTTGCTTCCGCAGGCGTGCGTGTTCCAGGTGGTTTCGCCACCACGGCACAAGCATTCCGTGACTTCTTGTCGCATAGTATCGATGGCGGTTTGCCATTGGCACAGCGCATTGCCGATCGTCTCGCCACTTTGGATATCGAGGACGTTAAAGAATTGGCGAGAGCCGGTGCTGAAATTCGTCAATGGATCATCGATACGCCTTTCCAGCCTCGTCTGCAAAAAGAAATCGAAGAGTTCTATAACAAACTTGTTGCTGACTCGACCGCAGAAATGTCGTTCGCAGTACGTTCTTCTGCGACCGCTGAAGATTTGCCGGATGCATCTTTCGCAGGCCAACAAGAAACTTTCCTCAATGTCGTCGGTATCGACAATGTATTAGAAGCGATGAAGCATGTGTTCGCCTCTTTATACAATGATCGTGCGATTTCGTATCGTGTACACAAAGGCTTCACGCATGCGGAAGTCGCGTTGTCCGCTGGTGTACAACGCATGGTGCGCTCGGATTTGGGTGCAGCTGGTGTGATGTTCACGATTGATACAGAATCTGGTTTTAAAGACGTCGTGTTCATTACGTCTAGCTATGGCCTCGGTGAAACCGTGGTGCAAGGTGCGGTGAATCCGGATGAATTCTACGTACACAAACCGATGCTGGAATTAGGTAAATTACCAGTGATCCGTCGCAATATTGGTTCTAAATTGATCAAAATGGAATTCACAGGCGAAGCTAAAGCCGGTCGCTCTGTAAAGACGGTGGATGTGCCTATCGAATTGCGTAATCGTTATTCTTTGAACGATACTGAAGTCGTTGAATTAGCAAAATATGCAGTGATCATTGAGAAGCACTACGGTCGTCCTATGGACATCGAGTGGGGTAAAGACG
>JAYVHZ010000618.1:0-15877 GCA_043770645.1 Undibacterium sp.
GGCAATTTGGTCACCACCATTTCGCTATTTAACTCTTGCTGACCTTTGAGCCACAAACAAATACTATCTAACTGCAGGATATTAATCGCTTCTTCACACACATAACGCAGAGCTTCGGGACGCGCTTCGACCAAGACTTCGGTGTCGTGGGTGATTTTGCATAAATCGATGCACAGGTCCAGAATCGAGTTGCTTCTTTGTAGACTCCATGTGTGTAACGTATGCGCCCTGGGCATAACATAATGCGTCCGACTTGATACGTTAATCCAAAATGTTCTGCTTGTTGCAGAGCATCAAATAACTCATCATTGAGTGCAGCAGACATTCCTAGGCGTTCGCAAATAAAGAAGCGACGCACTAGCGCATTGAGCGCTAAGCTTGCTGTTCCAATTCTTGGAATAGCTTGATAGCTAAGCGAGGATGCCGTCTGGCACAGCGCTCAATGCTCCCAATGAGTTCATTCATGAGCAGTTATTCATTGGAGGGCACCTCTAAAAATCCAAACTAGGTCGTGATGCGTTGTTGCGAGAAAAATTTTATCCCTTACATAGTAAGCATATGCAGTGGGCTAAAATTTTTCTCACGCCGAGCCTGACTTAGCATCTTGAATTTTTAGAGTCCCCCTTAATAAATTCAAGTCCTAAAAACTTATCCGTCCGAAAATGGCTAGAAATTGTTTGCGATTCCCGTTTAAGCTTCGTCAATCTTCATGGCTTCTTTAGCGACTCCCAAGCATATGACTACTATTCAAAATCATCATGTTGATAATTCACATGAGTATTATCGAGCACTAGCAGCGAAGGACACGCGTTTTGATGGTGTGTTTTTTGCGGGTATTACCACCACGGGAATTTATTGTCGCCCAATTTGCCGTGTGAAAACACCACGTCAGAGTTCTTGTGTCTTTTTTAGTTCACAAGCGGCAGCGGAAGCGGCGGGTTTCCGTCCATGTTTGCGTTGTCGTCCAGAATTGGCTCCCTATGACTTACAACAAAATTTAGCGCACGCTATTTGGCACAGAATTGCTGCTGGTGCGTTAAACGATGCTGGCGTCGAGACTTTTGCGACGCAGGTCGGTCTATCGTCTCGTCAATTGCGCCGAGTCATCTTAAAAGAGTTTGGCGTTAGTCCAGTTGAGTTGGCGCAAACCCAGCGATTATTGTTTGCTAAAAAGTTGATACAAGAAACCCATTTGAGTATGACGGAGATTGCCTTTGCTGCCGGTTTTGGTAGCGTACGTCGCTTCAATGCCTTGTTTGAGACGCGTTACAAAATGACGCCAGCCTCGATTCGGCGGATGGCTAGTGCATCACAAACGCAGCAAGGGATTACTTTGCGTTTAGCCTATCGACCACCGTATGCCTGGGATGCCCTGCTGAACTACTTGCATGGACGCGCTATGTCAGGCTTAGAGCAGGTTGATTTGCAGCATGGCTGCTATCGTCGTAGTGTGCAGATTGAGGGCAAACGTGGATGGGTACAAGTGAGTCATTTACCCGAAAAGCAGCAATTACTGCTGGAAATTGCTCCCACATTAAGTAATGTCTTACTTCCTTTATTAGCGAAAATCCGCCAACAGTTTGATCTAGAAGCGAACCCAGTCGTGATCGCTCAACATTTACAGCAAGATCCCAATTTGGCGCAGCAATTAGCGCGTACGCCGGGCCTGCGGGTTCCTGGTAGTTTTGATGCCTTTGAATTAGCGATACGTGCGATCTTGGGACAACAAGTGAGTGTCGCTGGGGCAACTACGGTCTCGGGTCGTTTGGTGCATCAATTTGGCGAGCTTGCAGAGACTCCTTGGTCGGGCGTCAGCCATCATTTCCCAAGCCCAGAGCGCTTAGCACAACTGAGTGTCGAAGAGATCTCGACTATTGGCCTACCAAAAACGCGAGCCGCCACCATCCACGCTTTTGCTGTTTTTAGTGCGAGCGGTGGATTGGAATTGCCGCCAGGGATGTGCCTAGACCAAGTGGTGCAGCGTTTAAAGACTTTGCCGGGTATTGGAGAATGGACCGCGCAATACATCGCGATGCGTGCCTTACGTTTTTCGAACGCTTTTCCGGCGGGCGATCTGGGTTTGCAAAAAGCACTTAGCGGCGACCTGCCACAGCGTTGTACCGAAAAACAGTTATTGCACCATGCCGAAGCCTGGTCGCCGTGGCGTAGTTATGCCGCGCTCTTGCTGTGGCAGTCTTTATTCAATTAAGTTTTGACTTACGCAAAAACAGACACTGGCGTTGTTGTGTTCACCTCGCCGTACATTCGTACTGTCTTCGGCTCCACGTCCCCGACTCAAGCATTCGAGGGCAGGCTCTAGCCAGCGCAATTTTTCGTAAGTCCTATAGGTTATTAACATCATGAAAAAATATTTGTTGCATCCTTCAACTTTCGGTCCCTTACGTTTGCTGGCCAGTGAACATGGCTTGGCCGGCGTGTACTTTGCCGAACATAAACATCTACAGCTTGATCCAAGTTGGCAATTAGATATACAAAACACCTTGTTGCAAACGGCGGCTCAGCAACTTGATGCCTATTTTTCTGGAGCGCTCCAGGAATTTGATTTACCACTTGATTGTTCGCAAGGCACCGCTTTTCAACAAGAAGTCTGGCAAGCCTTATGCACAATTCCATATGGTGCCGTGTGTAGTTATGCCGCACTCGCACAAAAGATCGGAAGACCAAAGGCGATCCGCGCTGTGGGCGCTGCTAATGGGCGCAATCCTTTGTCTATCATTATTCCCTGTCATCGCGTGATTGCTGCGAATGGGAATTTACAAGGCTATGCAGGCGGTCTTGAAAACAAGCAGCGTTTGCTTAATTTTGAACAAGGTATGGAAGTTAACTAAGGCTTCGAAAAAACACAGATTGTCGATAAAGAATTTGATACTAAACCCTTGAAAAACAAAGAAAAATTATCTTAAAGCAAACGGAAAAGGAAATTTTTTAAATTATTTTGATGCGATGCACAAAAAAAGCTTGACGCTTAAAAAATAGTCAGTAGAATGCGAATTGTTGCGGTGCACCATGTTTAAGGTTTTTTGGACTCACTGCCATTTTGATTCAAACTAAATCGTTAACCTTTCGGAGATTTTCATGTACACAACACCAGAACAATTTATCGCTGCTACTAAAACTAACTTAGAAGCACAATTTGCTGCAATCACAGCATTGAACCAAAAAGCATTCGAAGGCTTGGAACAGTTCGTATCTTTGAACGTGAACGCTGCTAAAGCGACTTTCGAAGAAGGTACTGCAGCAACTCAACAATTGTTGAATGCAAAAGACGCGCAAGAATTGATCGCTTTGGCATCTGCTCAAGCTAAGCCAAACGCAGAAAAAGCGATGGCATACGGTCGTCACTTGGCAACAATCACTACAGCAACTCAACAAGAGTTCACAAAAGCTGTTGAATCTCATATCGCTGAAACAAACGCAAAAGTTGTTTCTTTGATCGACGAAGTCACAAAAAATGCACCAGCTGGTTCCGAGCAAGCGGTAACAGCTTTGAAATCTGTTGTTGGTAACATCAACGCAGGTTACGAGCAAATGTCTAAAACAACCAAGCAAGCTGTTGCAACTTTGGAAGACAACTTGGCGAATGCAACTAAGCAATTCACACAAGCTGCAGAAAAAGCAACAACAACTGCGAAAAAGAAGTAATTTAGCCGATCAGTCTTTGGCTAAGCCAAGCGCTAAACGACTACGGAGCCGCAAATTCCGTCCGCAAGTGCAACTCAACTTGTTCGAACAATAAGCGCGGCTTCAAAAAGAAAAGCTTTCTGAAAAGAAGGCTTTTTTTTCGTCCAAATTTTTTGCTTCAAATTAAATCATTGTCTAAAAAATTAGCACTTCTAATGCGCTGCAATATTTTCCAAGGCAAATTAGCACGAAGCCGTACAGACTGGTGTAATCTTATGGATTCACCGCAACTTTGACTCAAACTATATAGGGAGTTTCACATGCAAGAAGTCGTAATCGTCGCCGCTGGACGCACCGCGGTTGGTAAATTTGGTGGTTCATTGGCAAAAGTGGCTGCGTCAGATTTAGGTGCGCATGTGATTAAAGCTTTATTAGCGAAAACAGGCTTGAGTGGTGAAGCGATCAGCGAAGTGATTTTAGGTCAGGTATTAACCGCAGGTGTTGGTCAAAATGCGGCACGCCAAGCTGTGATCCGTTCAGGTTTACCGAATATGGTGCCAGCGATGACGATCAATAAAGTCTGTGGCAGCGGCTTAAAGGCAACGCATTTAGCGGCACAGGCAATTATGGCGGGTGATGCTGAGATCATCATCGCAGGCGGTCAGGAAAACATGAGTGCATCACCGCACGTGTTGGCAGGCTCACGCGATGGTTTCCGTATGGGCGATGCAAAACTAGTCGATACCATGATCGTTGATGGTTTGTGGGATGTGTACAACCAATATCACATGGGTATCACGGCTGAGAACGTCGCCAAAAAACATGGCATCACCCGTGAAGAACAAGATCAGTTTGCCTTGGCTTCACAAAACAAAGCGGAAGCTGCACAAAAAGCCGGTAAGTTTGTCGACGAAATTATTCCTTACGACATCGTCAGTAAAAAAGGGACAATCGTTTTTGATACGGATGAATTCATCAAACACGGCTGTACTTTAGATTCACTCTCTGCTTTACGCCCAGCTTTCGACAAAGCGGGCACGGTCACCGCTGGTAATGCGTCTGGCTTGAATGATGGCGCTGCAGCAGTCATTATGATGTCGGCGAAAAAGGCAGCGGAGTTGGGTTTGCCAGTATTGGCAAAAATTAAAGCGTATTCGTCAGCTGGTATCGATCCGACTATCATGGGTTTAGGCCCAGTTCCAGCCGCGCAATTGTGCTTGAAGAAAGCTGGTTGGACGCATGAAGAAGTCGATCTGATGGAAATCAACGAAGCCTTCGCAGCACAAGCCATCGGCGTGAATCGTGAGATGGGTTGGGACACCAGCAAGATCAACGTCAACGGTGGCGCGATCGCAATTGGTCATCCAATTGGTGCATCAGGTTGCCGTATCTTGGTCAGTTTGATTCACGAAATGATTCGTCGTGATGCAAAGAAAGGTCTGGCGAGCTTGTGTATCGGTGGCGGTATGGGTGTGGCGTTGGCGATTGAGCGTTAATCTACATTTTTCAAGTTATGTCGAGAAAAAACCCGTATCTCGTACGGGTTTTTTCATTAAAAGCGGGTTGTATCTCACAAAGTCCGATTCAACTATCCTTTCTTTCCTTTAATTCGCGCCATGACCGTTTCAAAGCGCCCTTGCACACTGGGTAGGTTTTCATAGCGATCAAAGTCTTTTCCCATAATGTTATCTAGCTGACTGAGACGATCTGATAACTTAGGATGCGTTTGGAACAAGAGTTGCATGCCATTGTCGTTGCTGTTGACCTTTTGCAGACTATGTAACACCGCTGGCAAACCATAAGGGTCATAGCCAGCGCGTGCTGCTAATACGACGCCCATGCGGTCCGATTCGAATTCGTCTTCTTTATCCAAGCCGCGTGCGTAAAGGGCGGTTCCTACTGATAACACTTTAAGCACATTTGGATTGCGATTGGTCGCTGTAATGGCAACATCTAATCCATCACGAAGCGCACTCATCGCACTGGCTTTTTGCATGGCATTTAAGTGATGCTTGCGCAAAACGTGGGCAATTTCGTGTGCAAGTACGCCCGCTAATTCAGCCTCGCTAGTCATTTTCAATAACATGCCTTTGGTCACTACCACATAGCCACCAGGCGCAGCGAAAGCGTTGACCTCGGGGGCGTCGAGTACAGCAAACGTCCATGGCAAATCGGGACGTTCACTATGCATGCTGATCCAGCGGCCTATGCTATTGACATAGCGTTGGATCTCGCGATCACTATGTAGCGGTGCTAGGCCGAGTAAATTGCTGGCGATGCCTTCACCTAGCTCGATCTCTTCGGCCTCAGTCAAAGGCACGATGGCATTTTTGGCACTGGTGGCTGCCTGTATGCTTTTTCCGATATCGAAATTATTGATTTTTAAACCGCTGACAGTGGCACAACCCGCCATTAACAAGGCGCAGCCCACTGCTAAAGTGGTCAGTTTGAACTTGCTGAAGTTGCTCATTTTCATGATTTATCTCCTGGCGCTTTGAGATAAGTTTGGTTTTGTTCTTGCAGTTTTTCTTGTTTGGCGAAATTACTCGCGTCCGTTTTTGGCGCGCTAAATTGCTTCATCTTCGCTAGCGCTTCAGGATTTGGTGTTGGATTTTCAAATTTAGCTTTGTCGAAACCTAAGGCGCCTGTGGTAACCGTACTTGCCGTACCGCCTGTTCGAGCCGCTCCAAACAAATCTTTGGTCGCATTCGTCAATCCGCCAGAAGACTGCACACCGCTGTCAAAACGTAGGCTGAGCATTTTGACCCAACCTAAACTGCCTTTTGCTTTGACTTCCATCCAACTAGCTTTACGCGACAACACGTCGATTTTCAGATTTTCTGGCAATACCTTGATGGTGGCAGCGTCGCTGAAGGCTTGCGCTTTCAAATCCGTTGGGCGCACCACACTGGCTTGGGTGTTCTGCGCTAGGCAAGTTTGATAGCTAAAACTGAGTGGTAGTGCGACTAGCAATAGTGTGAGACTGTGCTTCATGTGTTTTCTCCCTGATGAGATGAAACGGGGGCAAATAGTTCAACTTCTTGTTCTCGTCCCTTTACCTTATAGGAACCTAAGGCCAGGAAGTCAAGTTTGTCGCCGCACAACAACATGGTTTCGCGTGAGACCAAAATCCGCGAGACGCCTTTGGTTAAGCCTTCGATGCGGCTGGCGAGATTGACCGTGTCGCCGATCACGGTGAATTCTTTACGTTTTTCCGAACCAATAAAACCCACAACCGCAGCGCCGGAATGGATGCCGATCCCGACATCGAAATCCGCTTCCAATTCCCCCAGCTCGCGTTTGAAATCTTGCAGGACTGCAGCCATTTCTATTGCCGCCTCAACCGCATGAAGAGCATGATCTGGGTCATCTATTGGTGCGCCCCAGAAGGCCATAATGCAATCACCGATAAATTTATCGACTGCGCCGTTGTGTTTAAAAATCACTGCCACCTGTCGGGTGAAATAGCGGTTGAGTAATTCGACGATTTCTTGTGGGGTGCGGTTTTCGCATAGCGTGGTAAAGCCGCGAATGTCGGAAAACAAAATCGTGATTTCACGGCTCTGCCCAGTTTGCCCCCAGTCTTCGTTGTTGCCCAATTCTCTGACCACATGCGGGTTCACAAAGCGACTAAATTGCTTTTCGGTTCTTTGGCGCTTGGTTAACTCTATCCAATATTCGTGTAAGGCTAAGGAAAAATAATACAACCACGCCAAGAGTAGCGGCGTGACGATGTGAACTAAGTAAAGGGATGACAGTGCGGTATAACTCAAAAATAAGCCACCCGTGGTGATCGCTAATAAACCTATGCCGGGATACAAAGCATTGACGCGACGTAAAAAGGAAATATACACCACCAGCATAATGCTAAGGCAAGCAAGCCAGTTGATCCAACTGGGAAGCAATTGCATACGATGCTGATTTTTTAAATTGTCGATGGCCGTGGCCAGAATATCCAATCCCGAATACAAACTGTCGATAGGCGTTACGCGTCTATCATGTAGTGCGGAGGCGGCAGTGCCGATGACGACAATTTTCCCCTGTAGTTCGTTTGGTTTGCGCTGCGATTTTTCACGTTCGAAATCTTGATACAGGTCGACATAAGAAATACGTTGAAACGGAATCTCACCGCCGCGCCATGACAATAGGAGATCCTTTTCTTGTGGCACACGATAGCCCAATGCGCTGGCGACCTTCGCAGGTAATGATGGAACTAACCAGCCATAGACGTTGGTGTATAAATCATAGCGACGACCGACTTTATCCTTATCTTCTGAAAAATTGATGGTGCCAAGTTGCCACAGATCGACATCAATTGCCTGCGGTGGTTGAAAAGCCACACGCGCGCCCGTTTGTGCTTGGGGTGTCGCGTGCAAACCTAAGCTTGGGCCGATGTCGCTCATCAAATCGCCGTGGATATCGTCTTCAGGTGGTCTGCGTATCATGGGGAAGAAGATCTTGTGACCTTGTTGTTTCAGCTCGCGCAAACTTGCATTCAAGCGTGCGTCACTTTCTGGTCGGTACACATCTTTTTGCTCAAAGGTGATATCAAAAACCATGGCCAAGGGTTTCTGTTTAGCGATACCCTCGATTAGTTCCGCATGCACAGAGCGCGGCCATGGCCAATTACCAACAGCGTCGCTCATGCGCGCTAAACTGGCATCGTCAATGTTCACAATGACGATGTCAGGATCAGCCTTCAGCGTTTTTGCTTGTTGCCGGACTAAAAAATCCGACAATAAATAATCAAAGGATTGCAGTGACTGCAGCGAATTGATTTCGATGCTGGCGATCAGGAGAAATAAAAGGCTGCACAGATGGATGAAACGGCCTGGATTTTTCATGATCGCAATGAGCTGATGTTGGCGGCTTAGGCTGAATAACCCGGAATTTTACTGTCGTCGACCTCGTCGATCTGCGCCCTATCCATAAATTTCTCAGCGTATTGCAAATACACTTTTTCTTTGACAAATACCTGAAACAAGTCGGGATCGATGTGACCATTCAAGCTAAATTTACCTAGGATGTCTAAAGATTCAGTCAAAGTTTTACCTGTTTTGTACGGTCGATCTTTGGCGGATAAAGCTTCAAAAATATCGGCAATCGCCATGATGCGCGCCTGCACTGACATTTGATCACCACGCAAACCGCGTGGATAGCCTTTGCCATCCATGCGCTCGTGATGACCGCCAGCATATTCAGGGACGTTCTTTAAATGTTTTGGCCATGGTAGCGCTTCTAACATGCGTATCGTCACCGAGATATGGTTATTGATAATTTTGCGTTCATCCGCGGTTAAGGTGCCGCCTTTGATGGTCAGATTTTCAGTTTCTTCCGCGCTTAATAAATGATGCTGCATGCCATGGCTATCGATCCAAGTTCGTTGGGCGATTTGTCGTACGCGGTCTTGATCAGCATCGCTCATGCGTTCACCACCGATATTGGCGTGCTTTAAAAAGGCGCGATCGCTATCGATCTGACGCAATTCCTCTTGCATGTTTTGTTGTGCGGCTTGCCGTTCAGTATCATTGGCAGGCATGGTCTTCAGATGGCGAATTTCCACATCCCGCCGCAAAATTTCGAAACGAGCATCGACTAAATGGATGCGATCAAAGATGGTTTCTAGTTTGGTCGATTTTTCGATCACATGCACGGGCGTGGTGATCTTGCCGCAGTCATGTAGTAAGCCCGCCATCCACAATTCGCGCCGATCGCGGTCAGTCATCCGGAAATGTTTAAATGCGCTGGCATCACTTCTATGCACAGCTTCTGCCAACATCATGGTGAGTTCCGGGACGTGCTGGCAATGCCGCCCAGTATTTGGGGACTTTTCATCAATGCCGATATTGATTAAGTTCACCAGCGATTCAAACAAGTTTTCTAATTGAAAAATCAGTTCTTGATTGCTCAGCGCAATCGCGGCTTGTGATGCCAGCGCCTCAATAAAGCCTTGATCGGTTTCGGTGAAGGCGGTAATTTCCTTGGTAAGCGGATCAATCGCATTGATGAGTTGCAATACGCCAATCAGCTCGGCTTCATGGTTCAACATCGGTACGGTTAGCAGGGATTGGCAGCGATAATGATTTAGTTCATCAAAGTGTCGCATCTCAGAAAAATTAAACAAATCCGCTTCATACACATTGCTAATCCGAACCGAATGTTTGATGTTGGCTGCGTAAGCCACAACCGCTGTCAAATTCTGATGCCCAAACTCGTCCATTAACGCGATGGAACGCATGTCTTTGGCACGCGGCTGCGAGCCACCCACATGTAGTTTCAAAGTGTCATTGATCGCCATATCGAATTCGAGATGGGTCTTCTCTTTGTTCGGTCGATACAGGGTTCCGCCATCCGCCTTAGTTAAGTTTTTCGCGGTGCTTAAGATGCGCTCTAACAAGGCATCAATGTCTTCTAAGCCATTGAGTGCGGCACTGAGTTCGGTCAGATGTTGCAGTCTTTGCGCAATTTGTTCGTGATTCAGTTCAGACATGGTTGAGCCATTTGGAGAGATGCGGTGTGAGTATTCTAGTTTACTTCGTCTGCTTTGCTAAATCATGCATTTCTGTGGTTTTGCTGCGCTTGCTATAGGCAAAACAACAGAGCAAGCTTTTTTTACGGATTTTTGTACTGAAATTTCACATTGTTAGATTGGCTATGGATTGCCATTTAGGCGGAACAATCAGCATTTCTCTTTATAATGCCGACTTGCGCACGGTTTTTTTCCTAAGTTGCTTTCGCTAATGCTCATTGAGTGGTCATCGTTTTTATCGCTGATTCATTGTTGAATTTATAAGGACGAAGTAATGTCGTCAAGTATTGCCCATCGCCGAATTTTCTTCTTCGCCTGTGTTTTGTCGCTCAGCGCATTGCTGTCAGTGCCAATCCCAGCATTGGCCAGCGATAGCCGTTATCAAATCCCGTCCGCAGAATTACAAAGTTTAGTTGATGCCCCGCGAGGTCCTGAGTTTCGCTTGGGACCAAAAAATAAGACGGGCTTATTGGTCAGTATTCCCAATTTACCAAGCATTGCTGAGGTTGCCCAAGCTGAATTGAAACTTGCTGGCCTACGAGTGCATCCAAAAATACGTGCTGCGACTCGTACCAATTTTAGTGACGGCTTAAGCCTCTTAGATATTGCCAGTGGAAAGACGCGCCCAGTAAGCGGTTTGCCAAATAAAGTCAAAATTGCCGATATGGTGTGGTCAGCCGATGAAAAGTGGTTGGCTTTTAGCGTATGGAGCAGAACTGGCGTGGAATTGTGGTTGCTCGATGTCAAGCAAGCTAGCGCGCGTCGCTTAATTTCCGAAAAACTCAACGCCGTAATGGGCGCTGGTTTTTCTTGGTTGAATGGCAGCGATCAATTATTAGTGCGTCTTTTACCGCGTTCGCAAAAAGCCGCACCACGCGAAGCCTCGGTACCCGTCGGCCCGAATACACAAGAGACCCGAGGCGGTAAGCTGGCGCAGACGCGTACTTATCCTGACTTGTTAAAAAATCCGCATGATGCCGATATGTTAGATTGGCAATTACAAACCCAGCTAGCGGTCGTGCATATTGATGGCAGTGTGCGTCGCTTCGGCCCCGTCACCACTCTACTCAAAGTATTGGCATCACCAGATGCGAAATGGGTGCTCACCACGCAATTAAAGCGGCCTTATTCCTATCAATTGCCGTTAGAACGATTTGGACATGTGATCGACGTGTGGGGCATAGACGGCAAAAAACTCAAAACTATCGCCGAGGTTCCGATGCGCGAGCGTTTGCCTAGTGCCAGCGATGCTGTGCAGGCGGGGCCGCGCAATTTTGCCTGGCGCAATGATCAAGCTGCGACCTTATATTGGGTAGAAGCGCAAGGTGGTGGCGATCCGGATTCGAATTCACGAATTTCAGATATTTTGTGGCAACACGGTGTCCCTTTCGGTGGCAATCCACAAAAGTTGATGGATCTGCCATGGCGTTTTAACAATATCCTATGGGGCAACGATCATATAGCCTTAGTGACTGAGAATTGGACGAGAACGAGAGAGACGCGCACTTGGCGCATACAACCTGGCGCACCACATACCAAGCCAGATTTGCTATTTAGCCGTAAGACCGAAGACCAATACAGTCATCCTGGTACTCCCGTGATGGAGCTGAATCAATATGGACGGTCGGTGATTCGTTTGACCTCGGATGAACAATCGATGTTCTTAACAGGGGTTGGCGCTAGCCCCGAAGGTGATCGGCCTTTTTTAGATCGCTACTATGTGCCGACGGAAAAAAGTATACGGCTGTGGCGTTCCAAAGCGCCGTATTACGAAGAAGTCCTAGGTGTACTCGACGATCAGGGCCATCAGATTATTACTAGCCGTGAAGCGGCCGAAGAGCGACCGAATTTGTTCTTACGCAATTTGGCAGGGAGTGCCGCCCCAAAGGCATTGACCAATTATCCGCATCCCAGTCCCAAGTTTCGTGGCATACAGAAACGCCAAATCCATTATGATCGTGAAGATGGCGTGAGTTTAACGGCGACTTTATATTTACCACCCGGCTACGATGAAAAGCGCGACGGTCCACGCCCGATGTTGATGTGGGCCTATCCGCGGGAATACAAGTCGGCTGAGAGCGCTGGTCAGGTCAATGGTTCACCGTATAAATTTAATCGGATTAATGTCCAAGGACCACAGGTCATGTTGGCACGTGGTTACACGGTCTTGGATGGTTTTGCGATGCCGATTATCGGCGAGGGACGTAAAGAGCCGAACGATACTTTCATCCACCAGATTAGAATGAATGCTGAAGCTGCGGTGGATGAAGTGGTGCGATTGGGCGTCGCTGACCGCCACAGAATCGCGATCGGTGGTCATAGTTACGGTGCTTTTATGGCTGCAAATCTACTTGCCCATACCAGCTTGTTTAGAGCAGGTATTGCACGTTCAGGCGCCTACAATCGTAGTTTGACACCATTTGGCTTTCAGACGGAAGACCGCAATTATTGGCGCGCTTTTGAGACATACAAAGAGATGTCGCCTTTCAATTATGCCGACGATATCGATGTCCCTTTACTCTTAATCCACGGTGAAGACGATAATAATCCGGGTACATTCCCCATGCAAAGTGAGCGCATGTATCAAGCTTTGCAAGGATTAGGAACGCCGTCTCGTCTGGTCATGCTGCCATACGAAAGTCATATTTATCGCGCCCGTGAATCGCTCTTACACATGTTGTGGGAACAAGATCAATGGCTCAATCGCTTTGTTAAAAATGCGAAGCCGACGGCGAAATGAGTCAGCTTAGGTTGTGGTGGCGAGTAAGTGTGGCAAGAATCATTGCCTGCACCACTTTTGTTGAACTACACCAATGTTTTTGAATTATGATGTAGTTCATTCCTTCTATCTGACAGTGCCATGCTAAGAGCCTATATTCTTGATAACCAAGCCGTTGCCCGCAATCTCTTGGGCTCGGTGCTCACTAGTGGTGGACATGAGGTCATTGGTGATGGGAATCATAGTTCTACCAATCTCGCAAAAATGGTTAAGTTACAACCGCAGATTGTCTGTGTCGATATTGGTGAGGCCGACAAGGATGGTTTAGTGTTACTCGACAATCTGCGAGCGCAATTACCGAAGGCCTTGATTTTTTTGGTATCCGCCAAAATGGATGCAGAAACCATACAAGCAGCGCAAAGTCGCGGTGTGGTCGGATTTATTGTAAAACCATTTAATGCCGTGGCGGTCTTGACTTCGATCCGCAATACGATTTTGCGCATTGCCACGCAGAGTCGGCAGAAGCAAAAAGAAGCACCATCCGCGGACGCCACCCAAGATGATTTGCCCGATCAAACCTCTAGTCCCGGATAATCCATCTACGGCTTGATTGATTTCATCCGCGAATAATCAAGTTCGTCGCATTCTTACCCTTCACCATTTAACTGGCTTACAGTAGTTCTAAATTTGCCAGGAGCCCCTTATGAATACCACAACCCCTAGCCTTCAATCTCAGGTCTCGGAGCAAGCCTTACCAACAGAAGTGTCGATACAGAGTGATACTTGGCTTAATCGTTATCGCAATTTTCCCGTGTTCTCACGTACATGGTTCCGCCATCGATGCATCGCTTTTGGCGGCACATTATCCGCTATGTTTGTGTTGCTGTTTGGGATTGCTTTATTGAGCACAGATCGAGTAAATATTTTCATTATTTTCTCAGTACCTTTTTTCGTGGGCGGAACCTGTCTTTTTTTGATCGGGCAATCGATCGCAGTTTGGGTACGCCAACAAAATTATTCAGAGCGCAAAGAGTCGATAGGGATTAGTCTTGCGCTGGTCTTGGGTTTGATCCTCAGTTTTGCGATTGGTTACGGCACGTCGCTGGTTTTGAGTTCCCTCATAAAAAAGCCAGGAACTCAAACACAAATTACGGTACAAGCTAATGTCAAGTCGATGCCAAGTTCAAGCGCATCTCAGCCAGTAATTGCAGAAAAGGCAGAGCAGCCAGCAAAACCGATCGCGAATAAAAGCACAGACGAAAAAACGGACAAACAAAAAGAACTTGATCGTGGTCCTGTAATCAACGCCATCATCACCCTTTTGAAATTTCTACCCACCACAATCGCCTGTATTTACTGGGGTAGTTTTTTTGATCTCTTAGTATTCTTCCGTCAGCGTAAGCGCTTAGCGGAAGCAAACCGACAACAAGAGTTAAAGCGTGCGCAAGATGCCCGTCGTGAAGCAGAATTACGTTTGTCCGTATTGGTCGCCCAAGTTGAGCCGCACTTTCTGTTCAATACCTTAGCGGGTGTGCGTTCGGCTATCTTAACTGAGCCCTTACGCGCCACCGCGATCGTCGATCATCTGGTCGATTACCTGCGCTCGACTATTCCACAAATGCGTGGTGATGGCAGCACCGAACAAGGGCGATTGGCAAAACAACTCGAAGCCGCACGGGCTTACTTAGGCCTAATGCAAGCGCGCATTCCACGTCTTACTTACAGCGTCGAGTCAGAATTGAAAGACGCCGCGTTTCCTCCATTGTTGTTGATTTCTTTGGTCGAAAATGCGATTAAACATGGCATAGAACCGAAGATAGGCCCAGCGTATGTGGCAGTCAATGCGCGTTATTTTGATCAGGGAGATGAGGAAATGTTGGAAGTGAGTGTAACGGATAATGGCGTTGGCTTTGGCGGCACCACTTCCGGTTCTGGCATTGGCTTAGCGAATATTCACGAGCGTCTCGAATCCATGTTTGGCAGTCGCGCCAGTTTGACGTTAAAAGCACGTCCAGAAGGCGGCGTTGTGGCAAGCATTATTGTGCCTTTGATTTCTTAAATTTTGGTATAGAAGTAGTAAAATTCCACACCAATAAATCATTCGTAATTGAGGAAAAAATGACTACAGCTATCATCGCCGACGACGAAGATTTACCCCGCAAAGACTTACGCCGCATGCTAAATGAACTGTGGCCAGAACTCGTGATTGTTGCAGAATCTGAACACGGTACAGAAGCTTTAGAGGCGATTGAAGAACACAATCCCGATATCGCCTTTTTAGATATTCGTATGCCAGGCATGACCGGCCTCGACGTCGCCAATGCAACGAAAGGACGTTGCCACGCCGTCTTCACGACTGCTCACGACAATCACGCGCTAGAAGCCTTCTCTGCCGGTGCCATCGATTACCTACTAAAGCCGATTTCGCGTGAACGTTTAGTCGACGCCATTGCCCGCCTTAAAGCCAGATTAGAAACCAAAGCCGCACCGTCTGATTTAAGCCAATTAATGCAAGAGCTAGACAAACGTCTGCGCCCGCAAAATGTAGAACGCATACGCTGGATCAGCGCCAGCGTGGGCGACACCATCAAGATGTTCCCGATTGATAAAATTCTGTTCTTCACTTCGGACGAAAAATACACGCGTGTCGTCTGTATTGACGATGAAGCCCATGTACGTAAGCCACTCAAAGAAATCATCGATGGTCTCGATCCAGACGTGTTCTGGCAAATCCATCGCAGCGTAGTCGTACGCGCTGATGCGATTGCCAAAGCACATCGAGATGAGCTAGGCAAAGTCACGGTCGAACTACGTGGCACCAAAGAAGTGTTGAAAGTCAGTCAGGCTTATGCTTGGCGGTTTAAGGCGATGTGATTGAACTTTCGATAAGCTAAGAACCATTGGCCGATTATTCGTTTGAGTTTGTTTCGCTCATTTTTGCGTAGGTGGAGTATTAGTTTGAGACACATCTTGCACAATGGCCCCTT
>JAYVHZ010000619.1:0-6914 GCA_043770645.1 Undibacterium sp.
TAACCTTCTGACTCAATTTCCCACCCTTAATGCTGTCATAGTTGACGACGATTTCACCGCCGCTACTTTCCACTAAGAAGTACAAAGTCGTGTTGCCAAAGCCTTGCACGCCATTGACCATCAGACGCTCAGGACGATGTTCTTGCAGGTCAATTTGATTGGTGTAAGGATTGCGGACGATGCCGCTGGCGAGCACTTTGCCACCGTTCACCGTTGCTAGATCAACGCGATGCAATTTGTTCGCAATCACGATATTGCTGACGCTAGGAATCGCGCGCTCATTGACTAGAGGTAATTCGACCCGCCATAAATTGCGTGCTTCTTTTTTGACCGTGGGCTCTAAGAAACGCAGTTTCGGTACATGCATGGCATTGAGTAACACAAAGGCTGCGTTGCGATGGGTTTCTTCTTCCAGCATCCAGCCTTCTGGCATACGGCCCGTGTTTTGACGCCAGCCACCGACTTCGACTTTGCCATATTGTGGATGATCGGCTTCTTTAAACGGAATGAATTGACGACCAAAAGTGAGCATGTCATTCCACTTCATTTGATCATAGCCTTTAGGCTCAGTCGTCGGAGGGCGAACCGGGTCGCCGACTTTGGGTGCAGGATCGAAGCGCACAATATTGGCATCGTCCATCACCCGACCAAACAGCTCAGGAACAAATCCAAACGCACCAACCACACCGTAGAAGTGATCGGTAGTACTGCCGTAGGCTGTGTAGAGATCACGCCAGGTAATCATATAGCGATAGCCCGGCATCATTTTTTCGCCTTCACGACCAAGGAAATCAAATGTGCGATTGTCAGCCGCATTGACCGGTGTCTGCGTCGGTGAACCTGGGCCGCGCAAAATCATGCGCCCTGAATTGTGGAAACTAATCACACTAGAGACTTCTAAGTGATCGAGCGCCCAATTCGCGATGCTGCGGGTTTCTGGAATTTGCAAAGGATAATCAGTCGCACCGTTTTGAATATAACGTGGCGCCCAGTCATAGCCCCAAGTGCGATTTGGATCGGCGTAGCCTACGCTATCTTCGCCCATGTTGCCATCTCCATCTTGATCAAGGCCTTCTTGTCCAAGCAAGAGGTAGTCGCCGAGTTCGCCCGGTTCTAGCGGGAGTAAAACACGTGGATCTTTGGGATCAAGTTTGCGATTACCTAAACCCATTTGTACTTTTTTACGCATGGTGGTGATGACGCCATCTTTGTTAATGTCACTTGGACCATCTTCATCGACTTTGCCGTCACGATCATCATCAAATGGCCACGGCGCAGACCGTGGATAGCTCGCAGTTGCAGGTTCATCGAACCATTTTGCGCGACTATCTGGACTCACGCTAGGCACAAAGTACAGCGTGGAGCGATCAACGGTTTCGGTGATTTTGTCGAGCTTGCCGTAATTTTTTAAGATGTAATCGATTGTGTAGAGTACCGTATCGGCGGCTTGTGCCTCATTCGCATGAATTGCACCATCCACATAGGTCGCTGGTTTATCGCCAGCTTTGCCAGTTTTTTCGTTATTGATGGTCAACATCCACATATCGGTGCCAGCAGCGGTTTTTCCCAGACTTTTGAGCGTGACTAAATTTGGATAGGCTGCGGCATATCCTTTCATGTATTCTACGATTTCTTTATTGTGGTGTACGCGATTGAAGTGAGGTTGTGGTGGCTTTACCGTTTCGGCAAAACTTGAACCGCACATCATCAAGGCCAAGCTGATTGCAGACAATTGAAATTGCATTTTGTTTGATAATGTCGTTTTCATCTCAGTTTGCCTTTCCCAAAGTAATTGTCGTCATTGCTTGTCCAGCTTGTGAAGTCCATAAGCCGATGTCGACTGTGCTCCCTTTGCTGCCTTTGACTAGCCACTCTGCTTTGATGGTCGTTGCTGGTTCGAGGCGTTCAACAGTTGCTGCCCTATTGAGGGTTAGTGCCGTGACGCCTTGTCCCGGGCGCATTTCTAAACGAACTGGGAGTTTGTTACGCATGCGTGTTGATAATTTGGTATGGGTAGGCAGCTCACCTTGAATGCCACCGACAGCACTAATTTTCCAAACATCATTCCCTTGCGCTACCACACTGGTTTCCAGAATTTCTAGTTGCGCCAATTTGCCGCTCCAGTCGAGAATTTGGCTCGTATGTACTTTTAATGCTGGCTCTAAAGCTTTTGATGAGGGTGCATATTCCGCATACGGTGTGATACCGCCGACTTCAACTTCTGTGCCATCTGGGAGTTTGATGGCTTTCCACGCGATGATAGATTCTGGCGCGTTGGTGCTCAGGTAGTTGAGTAAATCTTTTTCACTATCGGCTTTGGCAGTCGGGCTTGATGTTGGGGCAGGGCGAGCTGAGGGATTAGCAGCAGCCGTTGCACCGTCAGCAGTTGGTGCTTTGGTCGTTGGTGCTCCCCACACGTCGAGTTCAATTGTCTGCACGCCATAGTGGAAATATAGCCAATTCGCCAGACTTCCTTTGCCGGTTTGTTTTGCGCTACGCTTGCTGTCTAAGCCTGCTTGGTCTAAGGATTTTTTATAGGTGTCGCCCAATCCTGCCAAGGTTTTTAAATCATCGGCTTCAAGTTTATTAGCTTCCGCCGCAGGTGTCGCACCTGGTGGTGTGATGCGTTCAAATCCGGTTGGGGCAGACAGTAATTGATTGGCTGGGCCAAACACCACGGCCATCGCGATATTCTTGTGTGCTAAGACCGCGTCCATAATCGATTTCGCTTCTGATGTGAGACCTGGCCATGGCCCGGCGTTGGCATCGGCAACTGGAAAGCCCGCAGGGAAGTTGCGATCAGGATGTATGCCACCAATACCATCTTCGTTGTAGATGCCGTCTTTATCGTCGTCTTTGCCTTCGATGTAGACGCGATGTGTGCCGCGCTCACCTTTGCTGGTATCGGCTTTGATCATGCGACGCGGATCTTTGGGATCGATCATCATGTCACCGGTTGGATCTTTGATGCGCATTTGCGTAATGATGCCATTGCCGTCAAGATCGTCAGCGCCATCCTCTGCAATTAAGCCATCCAGATCGCGGTCAAGTTTGCCGTCAACGCCGGCGCGCAATTGTTGTGGTTTGCCGAACATCGCATTATGCGCATCGGGATTTAGGACAGGTGCAACGTAGATAGTGCGGCTGGCTAATAAATCTTCGATCTTTTTCTCTTTGGAAGTCGCCAGTGTTTCAATCAGATGCATGGCAGCTTCTGAGCCAGCGTGGTGAAATCCAGCGATATTCGCTCCCACAAATAATGCGGGGCGCTTGTTAGGACTGGTTTTGCCAGCACCTGCAATCTGTACGAAATAGAGTGAGTCGCCACCAGCGCTTTTGCCGATAACTTGTAATTTGACGCGTTCCGGATGTTTTTGCGCGAATGCTTGAATTTGTTTTTCTATGGTTTCGAAATTACGATAATCTGGACTTGCTGCCATGCTAGTCAAAGCTGTGAAACCCAGACTTAGTCCTATGCTTAGTTGTAAAACTGTTTTTTTTAATGGTCTTACCATGTCACCCTCCATTGGAAATGTGGGCTTTGGACTATCTTTATTTGTGTTTAGTTCAAATGAAAGCTTGAATTTTCATGTGGATTTGCGACCTTAAGGAATGGAGTCTTCACGATGGTTTGGATGCTTGGTTTGCTATTGATTAAGCGAACCTCAGATTTAGTTGGCGTTTTATTCAAAGGATGCAGACGATATCTTGCCTGCATCCTTTGATAACTTAGTGGTGCTTTGCCGTGCCGAAATAACGTTGCATCGCACCTTCGTTGATACCAATCGCATTGCTTGCCGATACTGGTTTTAAGACTTTCAGCTCCGGCTTGTTACTGACGAAGGGTTTGATTCCCATATTTTGGTGTATGTCGCTAGGGTACATTAAGTAGCCACGCGTGATGACAGCAGAGACTTTTCTTAGGTCTTCAATGTTTTTGGTTGGATCACCGTCCACCAAAACCAGATCGGCGAGTTTGCCAACAGCAATCGAACCGCGCTCATTTTGAGTACGAGTATAGATTGCGCCATTGCGAGTGGCAACTTGTAAAGCTTGGGCGGGCGTTAAGCCAGCTTTCACTAAGAATGTCAGTTCAGAATGCAAAGTGAAACCAGCTAATTCATCGGTGCCAGCGACTATGGGTACACCCGCTTTGTACAAACGACCGACGAAGTCCACCATCTTGGCATAGGATTTTTCATAGCGTTGATGGGTCGCGTCATCTGCAATCTTCATGGTACCAACTGAGAAGCCGCGTCTCACGTCTGGTGGCATGTGGTCTGCAATTGTGGCAAATGGCTCGTTGATAGTGCCATCTTTTTGACGTAAAAAAGAGAAGGTCGCAAGTGTAGGATCAATCGCAATTTTCTTTGCGCTCAAGCGAGCGATGAAGTCTTTCACGGGCTTAGAGTTAAAGTCCAGATCCGCCGTTTTTTCGGATGGTAAGATGAAACGCTCTAAGGTACGCGTATCGGTTTTAGACGTAGCTAAAAAGTTCAACATCACTTGATTAATATGCTGGATCTCATCGTAACCAGCATCTAACGCCTCAAATGCGCGCAAGCCAACTGGGATGTGGCCGGAAACACGCAAGCCGCGAGCGTGCGCATAAGAGACCGTCTCCTTTAGAATCTCCTTGGGAAACGAGTTGTAAATTTTGATTTGTGGGTAGCCATGCTGTGCATACCAGTCAATCGCATTTTTGGCTTCAGCAAAGTTTTTGATCACAAATCCATTGTTGGCGGAAAACGGGCTTTCACCTTCTAAAAATCCGGTAGGGACAACCTGTGGTCCAAGTAAATCACCTTTATTGACTTCATCCAAAATCAATTGCATTTGCGCATTGTCATTGCCCATGTCACGCACGCTGGTGACACCGGCAGCGATATTCAAACCACCATCCCAGCGTCCGACATGACCGTGCATATCGAATAAGCCTGGCAATAAAATGCGACCCGCAGCATCGATTTCAGCGGTAGCGCCACGTACAGGTGAGCCTGCTGGCAAGATCGCGGTGATGCGACCACGCAATACATACACATCTGATGCAGCACCAACTTTTGCTTTTTCGCTGTCAAAAATACGGGCATTGCGAACAACGGTTAAGCCTGATAGAGGATGTTGCAATTTTTTTGCCCAATCGACTAGCACTTTGCTTTCGGCGGCTTTCTGGAAGTTCGCCATTGCTTCCCCATTCGCTTGCCATCCTTCTTCGATGACTTTCATATAGCCAGGAATCACGACGGCAAACAAGCGAGGTTGGTCACCCGTTGTCGCCCAGGCAAAGATCGGGGATAAACCGATGCCCGTTTGCGCTAACAACTGTACTGTTTGTTTTTTGTTGCCATTCACCACCTCGAGCTCACCAATTTTGCTTTGTGAGAGTGTGCCCGATGGTAGTAATTGCAGGCTTTTGCTGGCGGATTTTTCGATCGCCGCAATCGACAAAGAACCAATCGCAAATGAGCTGTTGAGCGGAATGTAGAGCGCCGATCCACTCACGCTCTTGCTACCTTTTTCCGAAGTCGATTGCCATTCGGCTTTGTCACCGACACGTTTATAGCTTTCGTTGACGACCGCACCAAAAGTGGAGTTACCAGTCACTTTATATTCACTGATTAAGCCATCTGTGCCAAGTCGAAATTCTTCGTTGAGTTCAGGGCCGCGACCGTTATCTTTGAAAATAAAACGCACTTTATGCAGACCACTATCATCACGTTGAACAATTTGTTCGCCGGCTTGCTTGCCGTTTTCAACGAAGATTAAGTATTTGGTAGTTTGGGTGTCGGCAAATGCACTGACTGCGTAGAGTGCCAAGAGGCTGGATGCTAGAATCGTTTTGACCAATTTCATGGATGGGCTCCGTTTTGTGTGAACTGTGAATTTTTTGTTGAGACGAAAAAAATGCCCGGCTACTGTAGCACGGGCATTTGGGCTTGCCGAGGGGCATTTGGACAAACTAGCGATTCATGTGGGCAAAATGCAAATGCGGGAGATAAAAGGAACGCGCTACGAGATTTATCTCCAGCCTAGGGGATGAAAATAAGTTCATTACTCAGCTCATCTGGATTCTTAGCAAGTAAATCGATAGGGTAATGCAGTCGCAATAAATCACCGAATTGTTGTAATGCTTGACTCAGGCCTTCGACAACTTGATCCGCGCCTAGATGATCATGTAATTGCTGGCAAATCTGATCCCATTTAGCTTGTTCTACGAGCTTGCTAATACCACGATCCGCAACAATTTCTATTTTTCGCTCTGCAAGCAATAGATATAACAAAATGCCAGAATTCTCCTCTGTGTCCCAAACGCGCAAATCGGAAAACCAATTAATCGCCCGTTGGCGAGGAGCGATTCCTGACATCACCATCCTCAATGGAAGTTGACTCTCGATGACTACGCGAATTTCACCACGATGACCACGTTCAGCATCAGCTATTTTGTTGCTGAGTAAAAGCTTGTTCTTTGCATTGAAATGTTGACGATAGGGATTGCGTAACACTTGCGAGCGCAGGTTTTGCCATAGTCGACTATTTGTCATTACCAATCTCCCGAGGCACCACCGCCACCAAAATCACCGCCACCACCGCTGAAACTATCATCGTTACTTCCGCTACCGCCACCGATGCCTCCGATCACACCGCTTTGCAATACAACACCGGCAATGTCCCAAAAAATACGGCTGGCCAATAAGCTATACAGCAAAACCATCAATCCACCAGCGAGTAAAGCCATGATGATCGGTGTGCCGGCAAACATCGCGGCAACCGCACTGCCTATGCCTAAACCGCCACGCCCTAACCAAGGGCCAAGAACTTTACTGAGTATCAAACCGCCGATCAATAGGCCTAACCAGACCAAAGGATGAAGTCCCAAAATAGTGAGCTTCTCATTGTAATTGGCCGAGTGTCCT
>JAYVHZ010000620.1:0-10206 GCA_043770645.1 Undibacterium sp.
GATAGGCTGGGACGGACAGGAGCAGTTTCATTGTGATGATATCGCTGGACAAACGCGTCAAGCTTTACTCAATATTGTTGAAGTACTGGCGGAAGCTGGTGCCAAGCCTGAGCATATTGTTCGTATGACTTGGTATGTGATTGATAAAAAGGAATATGTCGCCGCCTATAAGGATATTGGCATCGCCTATCGCGACGTCATTGGCAAACATTTTCCGGCGATGGCGGCGGTACAAGTGGCAGGTTTGATTGAAGACCGCGCTAGAGTGGAAATTGAAGTGACGGCGATTGTGCCGGAGTAAATAAACGTACCCAGACGTTTTGGCATATGTCGTATCGTCACTGATTTTCACGGCTTTGTTATGCTGTCATAAGACAAATTTAAAGTTTTTTTGCAACATTATTTTTTATGTTTCGGTTCAATATTTACTCTTGTCATAATTCCATATTAATTCTCGCTTAGAATGGTGTCGGCGTTTTCTTGTTAACCAGTCTGCTTGGCGCATGGTTTGGTGTCAATGTGTCTCAGCAATTTATCAATGGATTTGATATTTTGTCTCGATCTGTTAATTGATGATTATGACGATACGTTCACTCTTTCTTCGATTTTTTTCGACCATTACTGGACAGTTCACCGCAATTGCCTTCACGGCATCAATCTTGTTAGTCGCAAATGTGGTCTACACCGGCAATCGGACATTGAATGCCGCCTTGATCGAAAACATTAAGACTAGTGTTGGGCAGACTTCGCAGCTTTTGAATCTCACGGTATCGACTTATGCCAGTAATAATGATCTGAAAACGGTACAAACCTTTTTTGATGAGATGCTAGACAGTGATGTCAAGAATGGCTTGACCTATGTGCTGGTGGCGGATGCGAATGGAAAAGCACTGATTTCTACCCGCCCAATCAATAGCAAGATACCTGAACCTGATCAAGCCTCTGAATTTGAAAGAGCTGCACGAACCGGCGCCATCAATGTCCGCAATCATCTGCTTTTACCTGGCAATGAAGTCGGATTTCTTCAATATGGTTTGTCAACCGAAAACATCATCGCAGCAACTACCACTGAGCGAGCCAATTCTTTGATTCGCACCTTGATTGTGGTGGTGTTGACCTTTTTCGCTATTGTGATTCTTGGTCGTCAAATTACCAGACGTTTGCAACAAATGCTTATGGCTAGTCGAGAAATCGTTGCTGGTAATTTTCAGATGCGAATTGCTGTGTCGGGAAGTAACGAGCTCGATTTAATGTCTGCGCATTTTAATCGTATGGTCGATGCGGTACAGGCAAAAATTAATGAAATTACCGAATTGAATTTATCTTTAGAAGATCGCGTGCAAAGTCGTACTTTGGAGTTGGAAAGTTCCAAAGACCTGCTAGAGAACAATTTGATGCAATTGAAAGAGGCACAGCAGCAGTTGATCAGTAAAGAAAAACTCGCAAGCTTAGGGTCCTTGGTCGCGGGTATTGCGCACGAACTCAATACGCCAATCGGCAATGCTTATACGGTGTCCTCCACGGTGAGTGAGAAGGTCGAAGAATTTGAAGATGCCTATACCGATGCCACGATTAAGAAATCGACTTTGGTGAAATTTTCAAAAGAAATGGCAGAAGCCGCTGATTTACTGACTAAGAATCTCAAGCGAGCATCCGAATTGATTACGAGTTTTAAGACGGTGGCAGTGGATCAAGCAAGTGAACACAAGCGAAAATTTAATCTGCTGCAGGTGATGGAAGAATTGGCAGTGACCTTGCGACCGCAATTGAAGAAAAGGAAAATTAACTATGTCATCGAGATCCCACCAGAAATCGTCATGGACAGCTACCCAGGGCCCTTAATTCAGGTGGTTTCCAATTTATTTAATAATGCTGTGATACATGGCTTTGATCAGGTCGACGATGGCGAATTAAAATTGACCGCAAAGATTGATACTGACAATCCGCACTTACTCAATCTACAGTTCAGTGATAATGGCGGTGGCATACAACCGCGCAATCTTGATAAAATATTTGATCCTTTTTTTACGACAAAATTTGGCCAAGGCGGTTCTGGCCTTGGCTTAAATATTTGCTATAACATAGTCACTGGATTACTTGGTGGCGAGATTCAAGTGAATTCCATCGTCGGTGTAGGCACTAAATTTACAGTAAAAATTCCTTTGATTATCCAAGAGTATTCAACGCAATCCAATTCAATCGAACTTAATTAGACGAGACCAGTTTCTCCGCTACATCTCTTATCACTTCCAACAAATAATCGATGGATGCTTTGCTCTTGCGGTGATTGATAATGCAAGCACGTAAGGCAAATTCGCCACGTAATTTCGTCCCTGTAATGAAGACGCGGCCATCAGCTTCGAGTGCCGGAATGAGATCCTGATTGATCTGAATAATTTGCTCAGGACGTAGATTCTCACCGATATAGCGGAAGCAAGCGATCGCTAAATCGCTGTTCGTTTTCAATTCAAAATCACTCGCAGCTTCGAGCTGTTGTTCTAAATAACGCGTCAGATCTAAATCCTTTTGCATCATTGCCTGAATCTTGTTGAAGCCATAGGTCTTTAGCGACATCCAGACTTTAAACGCTTTCGCATTCCGCGAGAGTTGGAAATAGTGTTCGTTAAATTCTAGACGATCACTTTTCACCTCCAGTGAAGTATCGAGGTAATCAGCTTGTTTGAAATAGGATTCGCGCAAGACGTCCCAATTACGCACCAGTGTGCAGCCAATTTCAAACGGTTGATACAGCCATTTATGAAAATCAAGCGCAATCGAATCTGCCAATTCCATACCCGCATACTTGGCTTTGAGTTCTGATAATGAAGAGACTAAGCCACCATAAGCCCCATCGACATGAAACCACATTGCATACTGCTTTGCGATCTGTGACAGCGCTGTTAGATCATCAATTGCGCCTGTGTTAACCGTGCCGGCATTGCCTACGATACAGAATGGTGTAAAGCCAGCCGCGATATCAATCTCAATTTGTTGCTTAAGTGCGGCTAAGTCAATTTTGAAGTCGGCATCGGTCGCAATACGCCGCAGTTGATTAGTACCGATACCGAGCAAAGAGATGCTTTTGTCTGTGCTGCTATGGGTCTCGGAACTGCAATAGACGGTGAACGGTTTTAAACCAAATAAGCCGTTTTTGTTAACATTGTATTGACGTAAAAAAGTATTCCTTGCTACGGTCAGGCCTGTGAGCGTGGCCGCCGAACCACCACTGACCATCACGCCGCCAGCTTCCGGCGTGAAACCGACCATGTCGGCAGTCCATTTGACGACACGTTTTTCGATTTCTGTCATGGCGGCACCGAGATGCCATTTGGTCGCATTTTGATTAATGGTTGAACATAAAAAGTCGGCGATGGTCGAGATCTGATTGCCGCCCGCCATTACGTATGCATACATATTTGGACCTAAATTTCCGGTGGCAGTATCTAGCACACGATGTTTGACCAAATCCAACAAATCTAGCGCATCACATCCTGTTAGTGGCAATGGCTCGTCAAACCATGATGCGACTTCGCCTTGTGGGAAATGGTGAAAGCCCTCCTGCTGATCCACTTTTGCGTATTGATCCAATACAAGAGCCGTTGTTTTCTGCAAGATAGTTTGTAGCTCTTGTTGGCTGTAATCGAGGCTGTCGTTCATGGTTTTCCTTTTGAAGTTGTCTTCGTGTTTTTTTGTAGTACTTTATTCGGTTCTGAATAAACTCAGCATCGCCTGTACAGGGTAATTGGATGAAGTAATTGGACTACTCAGACTATCTCTGTACCCGTCATTCCTGCATGCTTTCTGGTCGGAATCCAGCGATTTTTTGTACTAATTAAACACAAGATCTATGGATTCCCGCCAAAGGCACGCGAGAATCACGAATTTTATAGTTTGAATGGTTTCATGCGATTATCCCAATCGTTCATAGCGTGGCTTGTCTGAATGAGAATATACAATATAAGTGAGCAGGCGCCGACGACAACAGAGAATTAAACATAGCAGTATGAGATTGTCTTATTTGCAAATTTAGGCTACTTTACCGAACCTGTTTCAGTTAATCCGGATTCTTTATGCGCACAACCACTCTTAGGCTACTACTTTTAGCCGCTCTATGTTTATCTGCTACGCTAAATATCGTGCACGCTGCCGACGTTTCCAAGAAATATCCCGCAAATGCGGATATTCCCTATTCGAGCAAACTCACCAAAGGAAAATTGGCCAACGGCCTGACGTATTACCTACAAAAAAATGCCAAGCCAGAACAGAAGGTCGAACTGCGTTTAGTGATCAAAGCTGGCTCAATTTTGGAAGACGACGATCAGCAAGGTTTGGCGCATTTCACCGAGCACATGGCGTTTAATGGCAGTCTGCATTTTAAAAAGAATGATCTCGTTTCATTTCTTGAATCGATCGGTGTGAAGTTTGGTGCCGATCTAAATGCCTATACGAGTTTTGACGAGACTGTGTATATTTTGCCGATACCGACCGAAAAGCCAGAGTATCTCGAAAAAGGCATGATGGTGCTGGCAGATTGGGCGCATGGTTTGAGTTTTGATCATGCCGAAATTGACCGTGAACGTGGAGTGGTGTTGGAAGAAGCACGTCTCGGTAAAGGTGCTGGCGATCGCTTACAGAAAATCACTCTGCCGAAAGTTTTGCATGGGTCAAAGTACGCTGAGCGCTTGCCTATCGGCAAAGAAGAGGTCTTGAAGATGTTTTCTTACGATGCTTTGAAACGATTTTATCGTGACTGGTACCGTCCCAATTTGATGGCGGTTGTGGTGGTTGGCGACATTGATGTTGCCAAAGCGAAGGTCTTGATTGAGAAGCATTTTGCAGGCTTAAAAAATCCGCAGAAGCAACGTGATCGCAGCTTAGCGACCCTACCGCTTAACAATATCAATGAGGCGGTGATTGCCACCGACAAAGAGGCAAATATCTCGACGGTGAGCCTTTCAGAGGCTCGCTATTTGAATAAGAACGATGGTAAGTTTGGTAGCTATCGAGAGCGTCGAGTTCAAAGTTTTTTTAATAGTATGTTGAACAATCGTTTGCGTGAATTAGCGCAATTGGCGACGCCACCTTTCTTGGGTGGTGGCAGTGGTATTAAATCTGTGGTGGCGGAATATCAAGAGTTTAATTCTTCCGCTGCTATTGGCAAGGCTGGGGTGCAGGCCGCCATTGACGCCTTAGTGCAAGAGAATAAGCGAGCCGCACAATTTGGCTTTAGTAGTGCAGAGTTTGAACGTGCTAAAGCGAATGCACTGCGCGGCATGGAAAATGCCTACAATGAACGGGATAAAACTCAGTCCGCAGATCTTGCAGCGGAATTTATTCGTAATTTTTTAGTGGCTGAATCTATCCCTGGGGTTGAAGTAGAATTTATTTTTCATCAAGAGATTGTTAACGATATTAGCCTTGCCGAAGTGAATCGTTACGCACAATCGGTACTGAATAAACGAGCACCAAAATTAATTATTTACCAAGGTAGTGATAAGCCAGATCATCCTATTCCTGATGCCAAACAACTACTCAGCATGGTCGCCGCGGCGGAGCAAAAAGAAGTTGGCGCTTATACTGAAAAACTAGTGGCAAAGTCTTTATTTGAGACTCCGCCAAAAGCTGGCACCATTATCGATGAAAACAAAAATGCGCAGTTGGGTACGACGGCATGGACTTTGAGCAATGGTGTAAAAGTCGTTTTGAAATCAACGGATTTTAAGAACGATCAAATTTTAATGAATGCTACACGTGCTGGTGGGACGGCTTTGATCCCAGATGCTGATTTTTTACAAGCACGCTATGCAACCACCGTCGTTGGGGCGATGGGTGTGAAAGACATTTCTCCAATCGAGTTAGGGAAATATCTGGCTGGAAAAAGTGCTAGCGTCTCGACTAGCTTTGGTGAAAATGCTGAGGGTATTGCCGGCATATCGAATAAGCAAGATTTAGAAACCATGCTGCAAGTGATGTATTTAGCTTTGACCGCACCACGTCGTGATCCCGCCTTATTTCAGTCTTTCATCGGCAAGCAACAAGACGCTCTGCGCAATCAAATGGCAACGCCACTTGCGGTGTTTCAAGAGCAGTTTATTCAAGCGACTTACCCGCCGCATCCGCGCATTCCTGTACTACCGAAGCCAGAGCACATCGCTCAGCTTGACTTAGATCGCTTAATGGCCTTGTACCAATCACGTTTTTCTAGTGCCAAGGGATTTACCTTCTTTTTGGTTGGTAGTTTTGATATCGACAAAATTAAACCACTTTTATTGACCTACTTGGGTAGTCTACCCACCCACGATCTCGAGCTTGGTGTAAAAGATCATGGTTTGCGCCCGGTTCGCGGCATTGTGAAAAAAGACGTTTATGTTGGTAAAGAACAGCAAAGTATGGTGACCTTACAAATGCACGGTGAACGTGCCATGCCTTTGTCAGAACGCCTGCGTTTTGATGCCATGATTGAGGTATTGCAATTACGTTTAACTGCCACAACGCGTGAAGAGTTAGGTGCTGTCTATAGCCCACGCGTGACCTCATCGAAACGCCTAATTCCCTACCAAGGCTATACCATCGTATTGGCTTTGCCAAGCGGCCCAGAAAATGTCGATAAATTATTGCGCAGTAGTTTTAGTTTACTTGAACAAATGAAAGCAGCACCGGCGAGTGAAGAAGAATTAAACAAGGTCAAAGAAAATTGGCTCAAAAATCGTAAAGAAAGCTTGAAGACCAATGGCTTTTGGTTATCGACTTTGAGTAATGCCTTGCAACAGCAAGAAGATCCCGCGCATATCTTTAGTTTTGAAGAGAGGGTCAAAAAACTGAGCACAAAAGATATCCAAGAAGCTGCAAAAATTTATCTCGATACGAGTAACTATATCCAGGTGCTTATGTATCCAGAAAAGGCGCAATAAGATGGATGAGAAAGTTTAGTCTGGAACTTTTTGCCGCCTATGTTTTCTTAAACTACGGTTGAATTCAGCGATTTGAAAAATAGAGAAAGCGAACAATTTTATGTATACAAAGAAAAAAATCCTTGTTCTTGCTGTACTCGTTTCTGCGGTTAGCACTCTAGCGGTCGGGCAGACTACAACACCAACAACGACGTCAGTGAAGCTGAGCATGGCGGACATTTTGAAAGCCTCGCAAGCAAGCGATTGGCGTCCACTAGATCCAGAAAACACTTTGTATCTGGAGTTGAAAAAAGGGCGCGTCGTGATTGAGCTCGCGCCAGACTTTGCACCGAAGAACGTAGCGAATATTAAAGCCTTGGTCAAGGAAGCTTATTTCGATGGTTTAGCCATGATACGTTCGCATGACAACTATGTAGCGCAATGGGGTGATCCAAGTGGAAAACGTGAATTCAAAAATGCGGCGAAAAAAGTGTCAGGCGAATTCACAGTCACGTACCAAGAGGGTACTGAGTTCACCCGCTTACCTGATGTCGATGGTTATGCTCCGCAAGTAGGTCACGTCAACAGCTTTGCCGCAGCCCGTGACCCAAAAACACAAGCCACTTGGCTCACCCATTGTTACGGCGCTATCGGTGTGGCTCGCGGCAATGAAACGGATAGCGGCAATGGCAGCTCTCTCTATGCAGTCACCGGTCACGCGCCGCGCAATCTTGATAGAAACATCACCGTAGTTGGTCGCGTCATGCACGGGATAGAACTATTGTCCAGCTTGCCACGCGGCACAGGCAATCTAGGTTTTTATGAAACAGCCAAAGAGCGCACGCCAATCAAAACCGTCCGATTGGCTGCCGATGTGCGACAGTCAGAACGTAGCAAGTTAGAAGTTTTCCGTACCGACACAGCAAACTTCAAAGCTCTGGTTGAAGCACAAAGAAACCGTGGTGGCGACTGGTACAAATTCGCCGTGAATCATATTGAGTTATGTAGTGTGCCGATTCCAGTGCGGATGGTGAAGTAGGAATAGAAGGGCGCTGTAGGCTGGGCTGCAAAGCCCAGCATTTCGCGGTCGTCACCTAAAATGTTGGGCTTCGCTTTGCTCAGCACCAACCTACTCGGCATCAACTATCATTGCGCGGGATTTTGCGCCCTTAGCTTGAATTTGGTTCACCGCGCTGTCGTAGGCTGGGCTGCTAAGCCCAGCATCTTTGCTGATACGATTATCACGTTGGGCTTCGCTTTACTCAGCGCCAAGTTACGAACTTATTACTGCGCTGGATTTGCATCTTGCGCATGAATTTGGTTTACCGCAGCAATCAGCTCATCATTCAAACGAATGTCAGTTGCTTGAATATTTTCTTCCAACTGGGTCAAATCGGTCGCGCCAATAATCGTACTCGCCACAAACCAACGTGAATAGCACCAGGCTAATGCGAGTTGCGTTGGTGTCAGCCCATGTTCGCGTGCCAACGCGGTATAACGCGCACTGGTGGCGATGGCTTCTGGACGCATATAACGTGGACTCCAAGTTGGCGGGAATTGGGTTAGGCGTCCTTTGGCCTGTACGTCATCGACATATTTGCCTGTTAAACGTCCAAAGGCGAGTGGGCTGTAGGCCAATAAACCGACTTGTTCGCGATAGCAGGTTTCGGTTAGGCCCTGTTCAAAGCTGCGATTCATCAAGTGGTAAGGATTTTGGATGGAGATGATGCGTGTATGCTGTTTACGCTCTGCATGTTTGATGAATTCGCTGACGCCCCAAGGGGTTTCGTTGGAGACGCCGATGTGCCGAATTTTGCCTTCTTTGACCAGACTGTCTAAGACATCCAATGTCGCCTCAATGTCGACGCTGTCGTGTTCTAAATCAGGATTAAATTCTTTTTGACCGAAAATAGGTGCGTTGCGGCTTGGCCAATGTAATTGATACAAATCGATGTAATCGGTATGCAGGCGCTGCAAACTCGCTTCGACCGCGATGCGAATATTTTTTGCATCGAGATCGTTGTCGCCATTGCGTATCCATGGCATGCCGCGCGAGGGGCCAGCAACTTTGGTGGCCAAAATGATGTTGTCGCGTTGACCGGATTGCTTGACCCAACTTCCTATGTATTGCTCGGTACGATTGACTGTTTCTGCACGCGGCATGACGGGATACATTTCGGCAGTGTCAATAAAATTAACGCCATGGGCTAGAGCGAAATCAAGCTGTTGATGCGCTTCAGCTTCGGTGTTTTGTTCGCCGAATGTCATGGTGCCAAGACATACTTCTGAGACCATTAAATCGCTACTGCCTAGTTTTTTGAGTTTCATTATAAATCCGAATTTTGAGATGGAATTCGTAGGGTGGGCACGGCATCATCGTGCCCACGCGTTACGGTCGAAAAATGTGAAAAAAATTGAACGCAAGAGAAAAACCGTCTCACATATATTTGATCATGTTGTCACAAAAGGCGTGTTCAACTTACGTAAATTATTTGCTATTCCGTATCGCCAATGCAGCTTCACGCACTAAGGCTGGACCGCGATAAATCAAGCCCGAATACACTTGCACCAAGGATGCGCCAGCGTGCATTTTTGCGACGGCATCGTTGCCCGAAAAAATACCGCCAACACCGATAATAGGTAGTGTGTCACCGAGCTCTGATTTTAAGGCACGTATGACTTTGTTGGATAATTCAAATACGGGTTCCCCTGATAATCCACCAGCTTCTTCGCCGTGTTGTAAGCCTTTGACTGCATCGCGGGTGATCGTCGTGTTGGTCGCAATTACGCCATCAATTTTATGGCGCAGTAAAGATTCGGCGATGTTTTTGATTTGCTCGCTGTCGATGTCGGGTGCGATTTTTAAAGTGATAGGCACATAGCGTTTGTGTTGATCGGCTAAGCGTTGTTGTGCGTCTTTGAGTTTGGATAACAGGTCATCGAGTTCAGATGCGCCTTGCAATTGGCGTAGGTTTTTGGTATTTGGTGAAGAGATGTTGACGGTCACGTAGCTGGCGTAAGGATAGACTTTGTTCAGACACAGCAAATAATCGTCAGCAGCTTTTTCTATCGGTGTATCAGCGTTTTTCCCGATGTTTAAACCGAGCACGCCTTGCTTCTCTTGATAAAAGCGCGATGCCTGCACATTGGCGACAAAGGCGTCGACGCCACCGTTATTAAATCCCATACGATTAATAATCGCATTGGCTTGCGGCAGACGAAACATGCGCGGCTTGGGATTGCCCGCCTGCGCGCGTGGTGTGACCGTACCAATTTCTATTGAGCCAAAACCTAGAGACGCCAGCCCATCGATATA